>NZ_JBXFWF010000103.1:0-9196 GCF_056854515.1 Stenotrophomonas sp. STEN063 | reverse complement strand
CCCCTCTACAGCACGCGGGAGAGCGGAATGTAGTGCCAAGCCATGCTAGGCAGAGGCCTTCCCGATAACGTCCCATCCGAGCTTGGCTCGGCACTACATGTGTGGCGGCAACCACGCGACCAACACCGCCGCATCAAACGGCCAATCCAGCTCCCTGCCGCCCGCATCCCGCAACACCGGCACGCGTGCGCCATACATCGCCTCCAGCGCCGCATCGTCATCGATGAACACACTGTCGAATTCCGGCGCGCGCGCCTGCGCCAGCACCGCCAGCGCCAGGTCGCACAGATGGCAATCATCACGTTGGTAGAGGGTCAATCCCATTCGGCGCCTGCGCAAGGAATGCTGCGCTGCAGACATGGCCTGCAGCAATGAACCCGTAGAATAGCGGCCATCTCAACGCAGTACGCAGAATCAGCATGTCCGTCAGTACGTTCGACCTGTTCAAGATCGGCATCGGCCCGAGTTCGTCACACACCGTTGGTCCGATGCGCGCGGCCGAGCGCTTCGTCCACCGCTGGCTGCTGGATCCGGGCCAGTTGGACAACACCGTGCGCATCCGCGCCGAGGTGTTCGGTTCGCTGGCCCTTACCGGCCGCGGCCATGGCACCGACAAGGCCGTACTGCTGGGCCTGGAAGGCAATCGCCCCAACGAGATCGACCCGGACATCATCCCGGCCACGCTGGAACGCATCCGCAGCAGCAAGCGCATCAAGCTGATGGGCCAGCGCGAGATCGCCTTCGACGAGAAGCGCGACCTGGCCCTGAACAAACGCCAGAAGCTGCCGTACCACACCAACGGCATGCGCTTCACCGCCTACGATGCCGACGACCAGATCATCGCCACCCGCGATTACTACTCGGTCGGTGGCGGCTTCGTGGTCAATGAGGATGATGCCGCCGATGACCGCATCGTGCCGGACCAGACGCCGATCCCCTACCCGTTCAAGAGCGGCGACGAGCTGCTGGCGCAGGCCGCGCGCAGCGGCCTGAGCATCGCCCAGATGATGTACGAAAACGAGAAGTGCTGGCGCAGCGAGGATGAGATCCGCGCCGGCCTGCGCGAGATCTGGGACGCGATGCAGTCCTGCGTGACCCGCGGCATCCGTTCCGAAGGCACGCTGCCCGGTGGCCTGCATGTCAGCCGTCGTGCGCCCACGCTGTACCGCGAACTGTCCTCGCGCCCCGAGGCCGCCATGCGCGACCCGCTGACCACGCTGGACTGGGTCAATCTGTACGCATTGGCGGTCAACGAGGAGAACGCCGCCGGTGGCCGCGTGGTCACCGCGCCCACCAACGGCGCAGCCGGCATCATTCCGTCGGTCCTGCATTACTACGACCGCTTCTGCCCGGGCAGCAACGAGCAGGGCGTGTTCAACTTCCTGTTGACCGCTGCCGCCATCGGCATCCTGTACAAGGAAAACGCCTCGATCAGCGGCGCTGAAGTCGGTTGCCAGGGCGAAGTCGGCGTCGCCTGCTCGATGGCGGCCGGTGGCCTGATGGCTGCACTGGGCGGCAACCCCGGCCAGATCGAGAACGCTGCCGAGATCGGCATGGAGCACAACCTCGGCCTGACCTGCGACCCGATCGGCGGGCTGGTGCAGATCCCCTGCATCGAGCGCAACGCGATGGGCTCGGTGAAGGCGATCAATGCCAGCCGCATGGCCATGCGCGGCGACGGCAAGCACAAGGTCTCGCTGGACAAGGTGATCAAGACCATGCGCGACACAGGCCGCGACATGCAGGACAAGTACAAGGAAACCAGCCGTGGCGGCCTTGCCGTCAACGTCATCGAGTGCTGATACGCGGGTAAACCGGCGCTGGCCCCGTTGGGGCTGGCGCCTGCTGGTTTTTCTGTTGTTTTGGCTGGGCGCAAGCTGGCTGTGGAGCAGTTACTGGACCGCCGCGCCCGGCCAAGGCGCCATCGCCACCGATGGCGGTTTCGACATTCCCATCAGCATCCGCCTGCAGGAACACTGGGCGTTGAATCTGGATCTCCGTCCAGGCAGCTTGAGCGATGAGGAATTCGCGTACCGCACCGCTCCATGGAGACAAGGAACGCCAGACACCAGCGCAATCACGCTGCAGTGGCGATTACTGGCAAACGACGGGCAACAGCTTGCCGCCGGCACCAGCCTTTTCCATCGGGTGGACAGCTGGTCGAGCCACAACGTCAGCTGCACTCAGCCCCTGCCATCAATCCCACCCGGACGCTACCGGCTGGCAGGCCAGCTGAGCGCAGCACCGCCAGCAGTCAGCGGCATGGACATGGCTGTCGCAATCAGAGCCGCCAATGGCAAGGCATGGAACAGCTGGCAGCTTGATCTGGCCTGGTGGACAGGGCTAATCAACATGCTGCTGGTCCTGCCCCTGGGCATTCTCCTGTTGCTGGCGTTACTGGCCCACACGCTGTGGCGCCGACGCAGCCGTCCGTAGTAGCTGCACGCAAGCACAGGCAAGTACGAAACGAGCGCTCCCGATTCCCAGCACACGCGTATTGCAATGCCTCTGCTCGTTACACCAGAATCGCCCATCACAATGCAGCTTCAGGGGAAGCAGATGCACGGCGGAAAGGAATCTGGCGAGCAGGCACCGCTACGACGCCCACGTACGGCAGCACGTACCGCAGCGCCCGGCAATGGCAGGGCAACCCTGATCAAGCTCGTGCTTGCTGCGGTGGTCCTGCTGTTGCTGGCGTACTACTTTGGCAATCGCAAGCCGGCTCCTCCAGCAACGGATACAGCCGCAGCAGCACCTGATGTCGCTGCACCTGCCACCGCTTCGCCGCACGCAGGCCCCGCAGCGCTGGTGATCCAGGGCGAGAAGTCCACGACGATGGCCAACATCGACGAGGCGCGGATGTCGGTACAGGAAGGCGGCAACGTGCTGCGCATCGAAGGCAGCGTCGGCCGGAACTTCGCCAACGAGATGAAGGCAATGCTGGATGCCAACCCCAGCGTGCGTCGCATCGATATCACCAGCGGTGGCGGCTATGCCAATCCGGGCCTGGAAGCAGCACGCCTGATCAACCGCAACAACCTCACGGTGCGGGTCCGCTCGCACTGCGCCAGCATGTGCGTGGCGCTTTGGGCCGCCGCCAACCAACGGCAGCTGGAGGCCGATGCGGTGATCGGCCTGCACCAATGGAATCCGCAGTGTGATGCACGTCCCGAGGAGGCGGAGCGCAAGGAGTGCCACTACCAGGTCCAGTTCGCTACCGAGCACAACTCCAGCTACAACGCGTGGCTGCGCGCTGCCGGCTTCAACCAGCGCCTGTTGAACCTGCAAACGCAGACCGCCTCCGAAGACATCGCGGTGCTGTTCGCCCCGCAGCTTTGGGAAAACGGTGTCGATTTCACCACCGTCGACAGCAACGGCACGCGCATGAGCCGTGAGGCAGTCCTGCAGCACCTTGCCGCCAGGGCCAAGCGCGGCTGAGCACTCAGGCGCCGCGCCTGCCCAGCTTCAGCACGCCCTCCAGGGCCAACAGCGCCACCGCCAGCCAGATCGCCACATAGGTCGGCCACTGCCCGTGGCCTACGCTCTCGCCGAGCAGCAAGGCCGCCAGCATCAGCAGCACCGGCTCCACATAGGTAAGCAGACCAAACAGGCTGAACGACAGCATCTTCGAGGCCAGCATGTAGCACATCAACGCCACCGCGCTGATCGCCCCGAGCAGCGGGATCAAGGCGTACAGGGCGGGCTTCTGCGCCAACGCTGCCAGCAGTTGCTGGCCGTCACCAATCGCCGCCCAGAAGGCTACCGGCAGCAACAGCACCAGCTCCACCCAGAAACCACCCAGATGGCCAATGCGCAGATGCCGGCGCAGCAGGAAATAAGCCGGATAACCCAGCGCCACCAGCAGCATTTCCCAAGACAGGCCGTGGTTGCGCAGCAAGGCCCAGCCCACGCCCAGCGCGGCACTGGCCACCGCCAGTTTCTGCAGGACGGACAGACGCTCGCCATAGACCACGCGCCCGAGCAGCACCATCACCAGGGGCAGCAGGAAGTAACCCATCGATACCTGCAGCGCGCGGCCGTGCAACGGCGCCCACAGGAACAACCACAGCTGCACCCCAACCATGCCTGCGCACAGCGGCAACGCCCACCACAGCCGACGCTCAACCCGCAGGCGTCGCAGGGTATCGACAATCAGTGTCTTCTCGCCGCTCACATGCAGCATCAATGCCACCAACGGCACCGCGAACAACACGCGCCAGCCAAAGATGTCGCCACCCTGCAGCGGTGCCAGCTGCGGGCTGGCGTAGTACATCAGACCGAACAGCAGGGACGCTGCCAGCGAAACCAGAACACCTTTGGACACAGCACACCTGTCAGAGCAAGAAACCGGCAGCCTGCGGGCTGCACGGAATGGCAACGTTGGCGCCATGACGCCAATACCCCGGCATCATAAAGCCAGAACGTTGCAGCGCCAGTTTCGAAGGGCATGCTTGCCGCCGATCCGGAGTCTGCGCGAGTGCGAGCCGATACCAGTCCCCCCACTCCGCAGCAGCCGGGCTGGATCGGCAACGAATCGGCGTTGCAGCACGCAAAGGGTGCTGCAGCAACACTCAGCGATTGACGATGCCCAGTACATCGTCCAGCAAGGCTGCAGCTGTCACTTCGGCACCTGCGCCCGGCCCCTGGATCAGCAGCGGCTGGGCGTTGTATCGGTCACTATGGATCGCCACACGATTGTCAGTGCCGCTGCCGCCAGCCAGTGCATGGGATTGCGGCAGTGCACGCAGACCGACGCTTGCCCCCTGCGCATCCAGGCGGCCCACGAAGCACAGCTTCAGACCCTGCGCGCGTGCCTGCTGCAGGCGTTCGGCCAAGGGTGCGTCCAGCAGCGACAACGCGCCATCCACCTCTTCAGCGGACAGCACCGCCAATGCCGCCGGCACCAGCGAGTCGACCTTGATCTGATCGGCCTCCAGCGGCACGCCCGCTGCACGTGCAAGGATCAGCAGCTTGCGGCGTACATCTTCGCCGGACAGATCGATGCGCGGGTCCGGCTCCGTGTAACCGGCAGCGGCGGCTTCGCGCACGCAGGTCGAGAACGGCTGGCTGCCGTCATAACGGTCGAACAACCAGGCCAGCGAGCCAGACAGCACGCCTTCGATGGCATGCACGTGGTCACCACCGGCAACCAGAGCGCGGATGCTGCGCAACAGGGGCAGGCCCGCACCGACCGTTGCCGCGTCGCCGTAGCGGGAATTCCCGGTCGCAACCAAGGCGCCAATCTGTTGCGCGCGCGCCAAGGCCGTGCCATTACCCAGCTTGTTGGCCGTCACCACATGAATGCCCTGTGCCAACCACAGCGCATGGTCGGCAGCGACGGATTCGCTGGCGGTGGCATCCACCACGATGTCGCCAACACGCAGGCGCCCTACTTCCTCGCGATGCACCGGCTCATCGCCCTGCCGCTGCGCGTCACGCGCACGCGACAGCGCCGCATGCGGCGCATCCTCACAGGCGAGCGCGATGCGCGAGTTGGCCACCACATGCAGTGAAGGCAGGCTCAACTGTCGCTGTTGCAATGCCTGGTAGCGTGCAACAAACGCCGAGCCAACCGTACCGGTTCCCAACAACACCAGCCGCGCCTGAGGCTGTTCCAGCGGACGCAGGACCGCGCTCATGCATCCACCGTTTTTTTACAGTTGCCAGCGGCCAGCTGCGCTTCGGTAATCACCTTGGCAGCGCGCTCAAGACCTGCCTGCAGGTCGGCGACCAGGTCCTCGCTGGATTCGATGCCGACCGACAGGCGCAGCAGGCACTCGCTGATGCCGGCCGCTGCACGCGCATCTGCGCTCATCGCGGCATGGGTCATGGTCGCCGGATGCGCGACCAGGCTTTCCACGCCACCCAGCGATTCGGCCAGGGTGAAGTAATTCAGGCCATCCAGGAAAGCGCGCACCGCTGCATACGGATCGTCGCCCTGGCAGGCAGCCAGCTCGAACGAGAGCATCGCGCCGAAACCCTTCTGCTGGCGCGCCGCCACCGCATGGCCCGGATGCGACTCAAGGCCCGGGTAGTACACATTGGAGACGGCATCGCTGGCAGCCAGCAGTTCAACCACGGCACGGGTGTTTTCCTGGTGCACGCGCAGGCGCGCATCGAGGGTGCGCAGGCCGCGCAACGTCAGGAAGGCATCGAACGGCGAACCGGTCAGGCCCAGTGCATTGGCCCACCACACCAGTTGCTGGTGCACCTCGGCATCGCGTGCGATCACCGCTCCGCCGACCACGTCGCTGTGGCCGTTGACGTACTTGGTGGTCGAATGCAGCACCACGTCGGCACCGAAGGCGATCGGCGTCTGCAGCGCTGGCGACAGGAAGGTGTTGTCCACCACCGCCTTGGCACCGGCCTTGTGCGCGGCCTCGATGACAAAGCGCAGATCGGTGATGCGCAACAGCGGGTTGGACGGGGTTTCGATAAGCACCAGCTTCGGCGACTGCGCCAGCGCATCGGCCAGCGAGCGCGGATCGGTCAGGTCGGCGGTGATCAGCTCGAAGTGACCCTTCTTGGCCAGCGCATTGAACAGGCGCCAGCTGCCGCCGTAGGCATCATGCGGCACCACCAGACGCTCGCCCGGCTCCAGTAGGGCGTTCAACACCAGGTTGATCGCGCCCATGCCGGTGGCGGTGATCACCCCGCCGGCGCCACCTTCCAGCTCGGCCAGTGCTTCGCCCAGCAGGTCGCGGGTCGGGTTGCCACTGCGGGTGTAGTCGTACTGGCGCTTGTTGCCGAAGCCATCGAAGCTGAAGTTGGACGACAGCACGATCGGCGGCGTCACCGCACCGTAGGCGGTATCGCGGTCGATGCCCGCACGCACTGCCGACGTGGCACGGCTACAGGAGATATCGGACGTGTGGGACAGGCTCATGCGGTTTCTCCGGGCAGGCGTAGGGCAGTGGCGAGGATCGCGTCGATGCGATCGGTTTCTTTGAGGAAGGCGTCGTGGCCATAGGGCGAGCGCAGCACGCGCAGGCTGCCGCGCTGGCCCAGGCCTTCGACCAGCGCGACCAGGTCCGACAGCGGCACCAGCCGGTCACCTTCAACCGCGACCACCAGGGTCGGCACGCTGACGGCAGCCGGATCAATCCGGTGCAGATCGATGGATTCGGACAGACGCAGGTAGGCGTTGACGCGGGTACGGGCGACGTACTGCGCGCCGGCTGCGTCGAGGTAATCCTCGGCGGCGACACGCACACGGCCATTGACGACTTCCGGTGGCGCATCGAAGCGCTCACCAAATTCTTCCGGGGTGCGGTAGCTGAGCATGGCGAACTGGCGCGCCAGCGCCAGGCCATGGCTCTCTGCACACTGCAGCTGACCCAGCGCCACCGCACGCCGCTGCAGTGCGCGCCACGCAGATGCATATGGATGCGGACGATGCGCGCCACTGACCGCGATCAGCTTGTGCAGGCGGCGCGGATGGCGGATCGCCAGCTGCAGGCCAACCAGGGCGCCATAGGAATAGCCGACGAACCCCTGCAACTGTTCGATGCGCAGGGCATCCAGCAACACGGCGATGGCATCGGTCTGATCAGCGGTATCGATGGGGGCATCCAGCTCGCCATCGGCGCCGATGAAGTCAAAACCAAGCAAGCGACGACACGCCGGATCCAGTGCGCGGCCAGCGCCGACCAGACCTTCGGCCCAGCCTTTTTCGGCATAGCCCGCATTTGCAGCGAGATGGCGGTGCGCGGAAATACCACCGGCCACCAGTACCACCGGTGCACCAGCAACGCCTACCAGCTCGTAGCGCAGGCGCAGCGCACGCTGACCTGCGTGGCGCATGCGCAGCTGCACCTCGATCTCGCCACGCACAGCGGTGACGCCGCTGTCGGCACGGTCGATGAGAGCGATGGGGGCGAGCTGGACTGCGGTAGCGGTGGCGAAACTCATGGCGGTATCCGATAAGGAGCGGCCATCGAGCTTTCGCGGAGCTCGTGTTCGCCGTACACGCGGTACGGAACGAACCATCTTTCGGCGGACACGGAGGTCACCGCAGGATTTGGCACCAAACGCAGCCGCTTGCGCGTCCGCTGGTTGCCCCGGCTTCAAAGGGCCTGTCCCTCTGCCGGTCTCGATGGTGACGCTACATTGCCAGCCCCCTTTCCGCCTGTCAATCGCTTTATTCGCATAAAGAGATGAATAAGTTTCCAGGGCAACCAAACAGGCACAATCAGGCGCTGCACCAAGGACCCTGACTGTGCCCCGTATCATTCCTGTACTGCTGGCGCTGGCACTGCTATGTGCCGGCGACGCCGAAGCCAGCCCAAGTAGCCGCTGGCGTGAGGCCTGGAGGCCACCTGCGGCACCGACGCCTGCCGTGGCGGCGTCCAGCTCGGACGCCTTCGCCAGCCTGCAGTTGCAGGCACGTGCAGGCGGACGCAGCGCCGTGGTCAGCAATCTGACCGCTGGTCCGGTACAGGTCCGCCTGCGCGGCGATAGCTGGGCACCTGCCGCCACCATTACCATATTGGCCGCAGGTGAGAAGCGCAGCCTGTTATGGCTGGAAGATGATGGCAATCCACTGCGCCTGGCCCTGGATGCGTTTCCTGGCGACCCGGCAGCGCAACCGCAGGATCATCTCTATCTATTGCCACTGCAGAGCGCCAGCATCCGGGTCAGCCAGGCCTTCGCCGGGCATTACAGCCACACCGACCCACAGAACCTGTACGCGGTGGATTTCCCTGTACCCGAAAGCACGCCAGTGCTGGCCGCACGTGCCGGCCGGGTGATGCAGGTAGTGGACAGCCAGGAGCAAGGCAGCCTGCTGCGCATCCTGCACAGCGACGGCAGCATGGCCCTGTACGCCCATCTGCAGGCTGGCAGCGCCAAGGTCCGCCCCGGGCAGAGCGTGGCTGTCGGGCAAGCCATCGCCCTGTCCGGCAACACCGGCCACAGCAGCGGCCCGCACCTGCATTTTGTCGTTCAGGCCAATACCGGGCTGGCATTGCGCTCGATCCGGTTCCGCATGGGCAGCGCGCGCGGCGAGCTGCAGTTTCCGCGACAGGCTCCCTGAACAAACGGTTCCAACTCTAGTCCAAGCCATGCCCGGCCGCCCCTGTAGTGGGGGGGGGGGGGGGGGGGGGGGGGTGGGGCGGGGGGGGCGGGGCGGCGGGGGGGGGGGGGGGCGCGGGCGGGGCGGGGAGGGGGGGGGGGGGGGGGGGGGGGTGGGAGGGGG
>NZ_JBXFWF010000102.1:0-9731 GCF_056854515.1 Stenotrophomonas sp. STEN063 | reverse complement strand
CACACGCGGGCGGGGCGGGGGGGGGGGGGGCGTTCGGGCCCGCGCTCGCCCGTGGGCGCGGCCCCGCCCCGGGGCCGGGGTGTGGGGTTGGGGTGAGGGGAAGCTTCTAGCTAAAGAACCCCAAAGCCCGCGAATTCATCCAGCTTTAACAGCGCTGGGCGCTCCTTACGCCTGCCGGCACATTCCAGCCCGGTTCATCCCTTGCGGAGGCGTATATGTTCGAGTCGTTGATTCGCGAAGCGGCCAGCCGCTTTCATCTCGGCGACAATGCAGGGCGCCTCGTGCGCCAGCTTGTCGATGTCATTTTCGATCCAGCCAACGGCGGCTTCGCCGGACTGCAGAAACGCTTTACCGACGCAGGCCTCGACGGCCTGCTCTCGTCGTGGATCGGCACCACGCCAGGCGACAACGTCTTGCAACCGGACCAGTTCAGCGCCGGCTTCGGCCAGAACCTGTCCAGTGGCATCGCCAGCAAACTCGGCATCCCAGCTGCCGCAGTGAACATGGCGGGGGCGTGGTTGTTACCCAAGATCGTCGGCCAGCTTACCCAGGGCGGAACAATCCCCACTTCGCGTCCTGCTGACTACGAGCGCTGGTTTGGTACCAGCACACCTACCGCAGGCTATAGCGGCGGTGGCACCGTTGCCAGCAAACCATCCGGCGGCTTCTGGAAATGGCTGCTTCCACTGATCCTGCTGCTTGCGGCGTTCCTGCTGTTCCGCAGCTGCAAGAAGGAAGAAGCCGTTGCACCAGCGCCGATGCAACCGGCGACCACCATGCAACCTGCGGCACCGGTTGCACAAGCCAATCCACGCTTTGGCTTCGAGAACGTGGACGGCAAGGTGACAGTAAGTGGCCAGGTCGCCAACGAGGCCGACAAGACCCGTCTATGGGATGCGCTGAAAGCCAACTTCGGTGAAGGCAATCTGGCCGGCAACATCAGCGTTGATCCGGCAACCCTGCCAGCGGGTTGGCTGGACAAGCTGATCGCCGCGCTGCCAGAGCTGAAAGCCAAAGGCCTGAAGTTCGGTTTCGATGGTGACAAGCTCAGCATTGATACCAGTGGCATGGCCGAAGCCGATCGTTTCACCGTAAGCGACAAGCTGCGCAGCCTGTTCGGCGGCTTCGAGATCAGTGGCTTGTGGGACCGTGCGGCAGCAGCGTTATCAGGGCTCAAAGCCGGTTTCAGCGGCGATGATCTGGTCAAGGCCTTGAACCTGATGAACATCTATTTCGACACAGGTTCGGCCACCATCACCCGCGACAGCCTGGAAACGCTGACCAGCGCGGCCAATGCGATCAAGCAGGCACCTGCAGGCACGAAGATCGAGGTAGGCGGGCACACCGACAACACCGGTGATGCAGCTGCCAACGTCACCTTGAGCCAGCAGCGTGCAGATGCTGTGGTTGCTAAGTTGGCCGAGCTTGGCGTTGCTGCCGGTACGCTCAGTGCCAAGGGCTATGGCCAGGAAAAGCCGCGTGCCAGCAATGACACCGACGAAGGACGTGCGCAGAACCGCCGGATCGAGTTTGCGGTTACCAAGTGATGTTGTGGATTGGGTGAAGAGCAGAAGCTTGCCCTCACCCCAACCCCACTCCCGCAAGCGGGAGACGGGCGAGTGCACTAACAGTGCGCGCGAATCGAGACCCACGACCCCAAGCCGGAGAGGGGTTGGGGTGAGGGCGCTCTGAAAGCACGCAGTCCCAACCGTTTCACCCCAAATGACCTTCCTGTAACAACCGCTACGGCATAGTAGCCGCATGCTTGATGACCTACAGCGACCGCCCCCTCCGGCGCTGGCAGATGACGACGCACTGTTTCTCGACGTAGACGGCACCTTGCTCGCCTTTGCCGACCACCCGGACAAGGTGGCGCCCGACCCGTCCCTGCTCACGCTGCTGGCCAGCGTGCAGCAACGTCTCGGCGGCGCGCTGGCGCTGCTCAGTGGCCGCCCTGTCAGCCAACTGCAGGCCATGTTCGCGCCGCTGCGCCTGCCCATGGCCGGCCTGCATGGTGCGCAATTACTGACCTCCGCCGATGTGCCACCAGCGCAGGCGGATACCTCGCAATGGCTGCACGCATTGCACCAGCGCGCGAAGCAGCTGGCGCATGCCCATCCCGGCGTGATGGTCGAGAACAAGGGTCAGGCACTGGCCCTGCACTGGCGCAACGCGCCGGATGCCGGCGCGGCCGTGATCGCATTCGCCAACGCACAACTACCGCAGCTCCATGACGTGCGCCTGCAACCCGGCAACCACGTCATCGAGTTCGTCGGCAGCGACCACGACAAGGGTCGCGCCCTGCAGCAACTGATGCAAAACCCGCCTTTCCAAGGCCGGCGCCCGGTCTTCATCGGCGACGACCTGACCGACGAGCACGGCTTCCACGCCGCGCAGCAACTCGACGGCATTGGCGTACTTGTCGGCCAGCGCAACGAAAGCGTGGCCGTTGCAGCACTGCCCGACATCACCGCCGTACACGCTTGGCTGCGCGCAGCCATTACCTGACCCACCCGGAGGAAACAGCGGCGCCACTGGCGCTCGCGCAACAAGGAGAACGCAATGCAAGACGCCACCCTCGACCTTGGCGTAGTTGGCAATGGCAGTTTCGGCGCACTGATCGACAAGCAGGCGCGCGTGGTCTGGAGCTGCCTGCCCAGCTTCGATGGCGACCCGGCTTTCTGCGCCCTGCTCGACCCCAACCAGCACCCCGGCGGTGACTTCGGCATCGAGCTCGAGGACTTCCTCGACAGCGAGCAGTCCTACCTCACAAACACTGCGATCCTGCGCACCGTGCTGCGCGATACGCATGGCGGCGCAGTGGAAATCCTCGACTTCGCCCCGCGCTGGCGCCAGAACGATCGCTTCTACCGGCCGGTCAGCCTGATCCGCCAAGTCACGCCGCTGTCGGGCAATCCGCGCATCACGGTGCGCGCTCGGCCGCTGGCCGACTGGGGTGCGCGGCAACCGGAAACCACCTGGGGCAGCAACCATATCCGTTGGTTGCTACCGGATCTGGTGTTGCGCCTGACTACCGATGTGCCCGTGCGCTTCGTCCGCGATGCCCTGCCCTTCGTGCTCAATCATCGCGTGCACCTGGTGCTGGGCGTGGACGAATCGCTGAATCGCTCGCTCAGCGGCTACGTACAGGAAGCCATGCAGCGCACCCGCGACTACTGGCGCGAATGGGTGCGCTACCTGTCGGTGCCGCTGGAATGGCAGGACGCGGTGATACGCAGCGCCATCACCTTGAAACTTTGCCAGTACGAGGACAGCGGCGCGATCATCGCGGCGATGACCACCTCCATCCCGGAAGCCCCCGGCAGCAGCCGCAACTGGGACTACCGCTATTGCTGGCTGCGCGATGCCGCCTTCGTGGTGCGCGCGCTCAACCGGCTCGGCGCGACCCGCACCATGGAGCAGTTCCTGGGCTATATCTTCAACCTGGCCAGCACCGACGGCAGCCTGCAGCCGCTGTACGGCATCGGCTTCGAGGCCAAGCTCGACGAGGAGGAAGTCGCCTCGTTGTCCGGCTATTGCGGCATGGGCCCGGTACGCCGCGGCAACCTGGCCTGGGTGCAGCGCCAGCACGATGTCTACGGCAGCGTGGTGCTGGCCTCCACCCAGTTGTTCTTCGACCAGCGCCTGCAGGACCCGGGCGATGCGCATACCTACGCGCGCCTGGAGCCTCTTGGCGAGCAGGCCTTCGCCCTGCATGACGTGCCGGATGCCGGCCTGTGGGAATTCCGTGGCCGCACCGAAGTGCATACCTACACCAGTGCGATGTGCTGGGCGGCCTGTGACCGGCTGTCCAAGATCGCAACCCGCTTGAAGCTGGATGGCCGCGCCGTCTACTGGCGCGAACGGGCCAACCAGATCCACGCGCGGATCATGCACGAAAGCTGGAATGAGCAGCTTGGTCACTTCACCGACACCTTTGGTGGTCATCGGCTGGATGCATCCTTGTTGTTGCTGGCCGACATCGGCTTCATCGATGCCAAGGACGCGCGCTTCATCGCCACGGTCGAGGCCATCGGCCGCGATCTGAAGCATGGCAATGCCCTGTACCGCTACACCGCACCGGATGATTTCGGCACGCCGGAAACCAGCTTCACGATCTGCACCTTCTGGTACATCGATGCATTGGCGGCGATCGGGCGGATGGACGAAGCGCGCGAGATGTTCGAGATCCTGCTGCAGCAGCGCAATCACCTGGGCCTGCTATCCGAAGACCTAGCCTTCGATGGCAAGGCCTGGGGCAATTTCCCGCAGACTTACTCGCATGTAGGGTTGGTGATCGCCGCGATGCGCCTGTCGCGCAGCTGGCAGGAGGCATCGTGAGCCGACTGGTGGTGGTCTCCAACCGCGTGGCATTACCCGGCGAAAACCGCGCTGGCGGACTGGCGACCGGCCTGCTGGCGGCACTCAGCGAACGCGGCGGGTTGTGGTTTGGCTGGAGTGGACGCAGCGTCAATGTCGACAGCGGCGCCCTGCATGAAGCGCAGGATGGGCCGATCCGCTATTTGACGATGGACCTGTCCAAGAACGATCTGGACAGCTACTACAACGGCTTTTCCAACCGCGCCTTGTGGCCGCTGCTCCACTTCCGCCTGGATCTTGTCGACTACGACCGGCGCAAGCGCGAGGGTTACTGGAAGGTCAATAGACTGTTTGCCGATACGCTGGCTCCACTGCTGCGCGACGACGATACGGTGTGGATCCACGACTACCACCTGATCCCATTGGCGGCGTTGCTGCGCGAGCGTGGTATCGCCTGCCGGATTGGCTTCTTCCTGCATGTACCGGTGCCCTCGGCCGACCTCATCCAGGCCCTGCCCGACCACCGCTCACTGTTCTCGGCGTTGTATTCGTACGACCTGCTCGGCTTCCAGACCCGCCGTGACGTCGACCGCTTCCAGTCCTATGTGCGCCTGTTCGGCGGCGGCACGTTGATCGACAGCGACTGGATCAAGGCACCCGACGGTCGCCGCGTGCGTACCTCCGCATTCCCGATCGGCATCGATACCGAACACATCGCGCGGCAGGCCCGCAGCGCGGCCAGCAACAAGCCGGTGCGCGACCTGCGGCAGAGCCTGCAGCACCGCAAGCTGGCAATCGGCGTGGACCGGCTGGATTACTCCAAGGGCCTGCCGGAACGTTTCCACGGTTTCGAGCGTTACCTGCAGCGCTATCCGCAGCAGAAAGGCGACATGACCTTCCTGCAGATCGCACCGGTATCCCGTGGCAGCGTCAACGAGTACCGCAAGCTGCGTGGCGATCTGGAGCGTCTGGCCGGGCATATCAACGGCGGTCATGCCGAAGCCGATTGGACACCGCTGCGCTACGTCAACCAGAACTATGCACACAGCACCCTGACCGGGTTCTATCGGCAGGCGGCAGTCGGCTTGGTAACGCCGCTGCGCGACGGCATGAACCTGGTCGCCAAGGAGTACATCGCTGCGCAGGACCCCGAGAACCCGGGCATGTTGGTGTTGTCGCTATTGGCTGGCGCGGCGGATGAATTGAAGCAGGCGCTGCTGGTCAATCCGCACGATCTGGATGGTGTTGCCGATGCGATAGCGACGGCCGCCAACATGCCGCGGGCAGAGCGGATCGAGCGCTGGCGGGCGATGATGGAGCATCTGCGTGCGCATGATATCCACCGTTGGCGACGGGATTATCTGTTGGCATTGGAGGGGGTTTAGGGCTGGAGCGAAGGCAAGAGCCCGCCCTCACCCCAACCCCTCTCCCGTAAACGGGAGAGGGGCTCGCTTTGCTTGCACTCGTAGTGCACTAGCCCCTCTCCCGCCTGCGGGAGAGGGGTTGGGGTGAGGGGAAGCTCCTGGCAAGCAGAACCCAACCCACTCAATCCAAGAACCGCCCGCGCTGCTCAGCGGTCGGCAGAAAACAGCTGTCATGCCGCCCAAACCAGCGGTAGCGATTTCGCGCCAGCCAGCGATACGCAGGATCCCGCACAGAAGCCGGCAAGACCCGCGCAAGCCCAGCCAAGCGCCAAGCCCCGCCCAATCCGGTCACCACCCGCAGAATCGCGTCTGTATCGGTGTAAGCAACACCATCAGAAACCAGCAGGAACGACAACGGATCGTCCGGATCCAGCCCGTGCGCAGCCAACAGCGCCCGCCCCTGCCCGCCCTGCATCGCCGCGAACCGGTAGCGACCGGCCCGATCGAACCGCAGCAGGAAACGCACCCAGCGGCTGCACAACGCGCAGACGCCATCAAACACGATCACCGCCGGCTCAGCCACGCACTTCCTCCGGCAACAGCCACCCTTCGTACCGGATCAGCCGCCCGATCAACGGCATCGACACATCCACCAGGAATTCATAGCGCCCGGCATGCTCACGCTCGCGGCACTGCACCTGCGCGAACCAGCGCGTCGGCAACGGCAACACACCGAATGCCCAGGCACGCTCGGCCCGCCACAGGATCTGGCCAGCCTCTTCGCGCAATCCGAAACGGAAGCGCACCGCGCCAAGCTGCTCGAACAGCTGTCCATCGCACTGCCACAAGCGCGAAGCCATGCGCGCGGGGCCGAATCGGCGGTTCCAGCGTTCTCCGCTGGCATCAACCACGAACTCCACCGTCACCGGCACGCTGGAGGTTGGCGGCAGCCGCGCCAGCCAGGCGCAGGGCGCGACCAGCCAATGGCTGCCGCGCAGCACCTCGCCCTGCCCGTTCCAGCGCTGACGCGCAGGGATCGAGTGCAGCGCACGCACCTGCGGGGCCAAACGTTCAAACGCAGGACCCAGCACCTGTGCGAACAGCGGCGTGGTCAAGGCTCCATCCACACCAGGGTGGCGATACGGCCGCTGCGTTGGTCGCGACGGTGCGAGAACCAGCGCTGCGGGTCGGCCATGGTGCACAGGTCGCCGCCGTGGATCGCGGACGACTGCACGCCTGCAGCAACCAATCGCTGCCGCGCCAGCCCGGGGAGGTCCACTTTCCAGTGGCCAGGCCGGGTCGCAGTGAAGTGGCTCTCAGCGGCGCTGGAATGCGCCAGGAAGGCCTCGCGCACGTCCACGCCGACCTCGTACAGGGCCGGCCCTGCCGCGGGCCCTATCCACGCTACCAGCGCCTCGGCGGGCGTGTGCATCGCGGCCAGCGTGTTCTCCAGCATGCCGCGCGCCAATCCACCCCAGCCGGCATGGGCTGCCGCCACTTCGCTGCCGTCGCGGGCGGCGAACACCACCGGCAGGCAGTCAGCGGTGAGGATGGCCAGTACCACGCCGGGCACCGAGGTCACCGAGGCATCGGCGGTTGGCTCGGCGTCCAGCCCCTGCGCCTGCGGTGGCGCGTCGAAACGCAGCGCCACGCTGCTGTGCACCTGCCGCAACCAGTGCGCCGCCGACGGCAGCTTCGCCAGTTGATGCAGTTCGTCGCGGTTGCGCTGCACCTGGGCCGGATCGTCGCCATCGGCGGCGGTCCGGTTACCCAGGTTGAAACTGTCAAACGGGGGCTGCGAGCCGCCTGCGCCATGGCGCATCGTGGTGAAGGCCCGCACCCCTGGGGGCGCGGGCCAGTCGGCCAGCCACAGCGGACTCGCCTCCGCCATTACCAGCGGCCCCGCTCGCGTTCGGCGAAGGCCTTGGAGTCCTCACGCAGCGCCTTCATCAGCGCCAGCAGATCGGCCGGTACCGGTGCGGTGTTGCTGATCGTCTCGCCGGTGATCGGGTGCTGGAACTCCAGCGTCTCGGCGTGCAGGGCCTGCCGCTTGAAGCCGCGCAGTGCCGCGACCAACTCGTCGGTGGCGCCCTTGGGCAGCTTCAGCGAGCCGCCGTACAGCGGATCACCAACGATGGCGTGCTTCAGGTGCGCCATGTGCACGCGGATCTGGTGGGTACGGCCGGTTTCCAGGCGGCATTCCAGCGCGGTGTGGGCGCGGAAGCGCTCGCGCAGGCGGTAATGGGTCACCGCTTCCTTGCCGTCCTCGCGCACGCCCATCTTCAGGCGGTCGCGCGCATGGCGGTCGATCGGGGCATCGGCGGTACCGCCGGAGACCAGCGCGCCGACCACCACCGCCAGGTACTGGCGATGCACTTCGCGCGCGGACAGCTGCTCAACCAGCGCGGTCTGCGCCTGCACGGTACGGGCCACCACCATGACGCCGCTGGTGTCCTTGTCGAGGCGGTGGACCACGCCGGCGCGCGGCACCTTGGCGATGTCCGGGTCCCGGAACAGCAGCGCGTTGAGCAGGGTGCCGCTGGGGTTGCCGGCGCCGGGGTGGACCACCAGACCGGCCGGCTTGTCGATCACGAACACATGCTCGTCCTCGTACAGGACCGACAAGGGGATGTCCTCTGGCAGGGCATGGACTTCGACCTCCAGCACCGCATTCAGGGTGGCGATCTCCCCACCGCGGACCGGGTCGCGCGGGCGCACGGGCTCGCCATCGAGCAGAACTGCGCCGGATTTGATCCATTCGGTCAGGCGCGAACGGGAGAATTCGGGGAACAATTCGGCCAGGACCGCATCGAAGCGACGACCGGCGGCGGAATCGGGAACCTGCGCGTGGCGCGGGCTGGAAGAGGTGTTCTCGGACATGGGCAAAGACCGGCTAAAGACGAAATTATGGGGTCCAGGCGACAACAGTCAGTCGCAGGACAGGCCACTAGGCTATCATCGCCCCTTCGTATTCCTGCCGCGTCCTGCCCTGAACCCATGATCCGACGCTCTTCGCTGCTGTCCGCGCCCGTCCGCCTCACCGCCCTGCTGCTGGTTTTGGTCTTCGTCGCCACTGGTTGCCACCGCGGCGCCAAGAAGGACGCCGATGAAGGCGCGCCGGTCGAACAACTGTTTGAAAAGAGCCACAAGCTGATGGAGGGCGGCAACTGGTCCGGCGCCGAAACCAGCTTCAAGCGCTTGATTGCACAGTACCCTTACGGTCCGTACACCGAGCAGGCGATGATCGAAAGCGCCTACGCCCAGTACAAGGCCGGCAAGAACGATGACGCCGTGTCGAGCATCGATCGCTTCATCCGCACCTACCCGACTCACCGCAACATCGCGTATCTGTACTACCTGCGCGGTCTTGCCAACGGCAACCGCGATACGGTTTTCCTGCGCCGCGTATGGTCGCTGGACCCAAGCCGCCGCGATCTGTCGACCCCGCGCCAGGCCTATGCCGATTTCAACATCGTCACCGAGCGCTACCCGAACAGCCGTTATGCCGCCGATGCGCGCCAGCGCATGGTCGAACTGCGCGACGTGTTCGCCCAGCATGAGCTCGATGACGCCCTGTACTACGCCCGTCGCGGCGCCTGGGTGTCCGTGGTTGGCCGCGCCAACTACCTGCTGGAGACCTACCCGCAGAGCGCCTTCCAGTACGACGCCGTCGCGCTGCTCGGTGAGGCCTACACCAACCTTGGCAACAAGACCCTGGCCGACGACGCCCGCCGTGTGCTGCAGCTGAACCAGCCGGAGCACCCGTGGCTGGCCGGCAACTGGCCGAAGTACCCGTGGATGATCCGCAAGCTGAACCCGTTCGCAGGTGAGCGCTCGGTGGCCACCGGCCAGAGCAACGCCACGATGAACCGCGGCAAGTAAGCTGCTTCGGTAGTGGTGGTAATAGAAAGGGGCCGTTGGGCCCCTTTCTTGTTTTCGGGATTCGGCAGCGGGGAGTTGAGAGCTTTGGCTTTGGCTTTGGCTTTGGCGGTGGCTGTGGCTGTGGGGGGGGCGGGGGCGGTGGCTGTGGGCGTGGGGTGGGCGGGG
>NZ_JBXFWF010000101.1:0-10358 GCF_056854515.1 Stenotrophomonas sp. STEN063 | reverse complement strand
GCCCCGCCCCCCCGAGTGCGCCCGCCCGCGCCACCCCCCCCCCCCGCCCCGCCCCCCCCCCCCCACTACAGGTTGGTCTATCGGTACAGCCCCAGCCGAGCATGGCTCGGCGCTACCGTTGCTGCGGGCTTAGAACGGGTCGCTGCCCGGGCGCACTTCAACACCCAGCAACGAGCACAGCGCCAGCATCGCTTCGTCGTCGCGGCTCAGTGCCACCCAACCGGCATAGGCATCGCCACCGGTGTTCCAGTTCCACACCGTGTAGCCGTGCTCGCGCAGGCGGTCATGGGCGGTGGTCATCAGCGTCGGCACGTCGAGGTCGTCGGTGAAGTCTTCGTCGTCGAAGTCACCGCCCCAGGCGATATCCAGGTTCCAGCGCGCGGCCATTTCGTCCAGTGCCGCGACGAAGGAATCGGTGTCCTTCCAATCCACATAAAAACCTGAACGCCAGTCGATGGCGTCCTTCAGGTCCCACAGCCACTGCTCGTCGCTGGCGTCGTCCTCGGCACCCGCGCGCGCTTCGCGCCAGGCATCGAACTGCTGCAGCGCCGCGTCTTCATCACCCGGGTTGATCAGCCACAGCAGGTTCCAGACCCGCGCCGGATGGTCGTCTTCGTCGAAATCCGGTTGCAGTTCGTCAGAGTCTTCGTAATCGGCGCTGTTGTCTGGCATGGGGCTGTTTCCACTACATGATTGGCGCGCATTCTGCCGCCAGCGGCGTGCCAGCGAAAGCCTTGGCACGCCACAGCGGTTATCCTTGCGCCCCGAAGAGGGCCACGGTGGCCTTCACTGAAGCATTGATATGAGCGATACCCCTCCCGATCATCTGGCGGTCAACCCGCAGAGCCCGTTCCACAATGCCGAAGCGCTGCAGCGCGGCGTTGGCGTGCGTTTCAACGGCATCGAGCGTGATGACGTGGAAGAGTATTCCGTGCAGGAAGGCTGGATCCGCGTCCAGGCAGGCAAGGCCCGCGACCGCCGCGGCAACCCGATGACGCTGAAGATCAAGGGTACGGTTGAGCCGTATTTTCTTGAGTTGAAGAACGCTTAAAAGCCCTAAGAGCCTGCCCTCACCCCAACCCCTCTCCCGCAGGCGGGAGAGGGGCTAGTGCACTGGCAGCTGACGTGATCCGAGCCCCTCTCCCGCCTGCGGGAGAGGGGTTGGGGTGAGGGGAAGCTTCTAACAAGCGGACCCAAAACAACCACCCTCAATCCCTCTGCCGGGTCTCCAGCAGGTCCAGATTACGGATCAGCTTGCGCGCGATCTCATCCGATACCTGCCCGCGCCGGGTCAGCCGGAACAACTCCTCGCGCTCGGCATTCAAGCCGGCGCTACGCAGGCTGCGATAGGCCTGTTCCATGCGCCGCACTTTCTCCGGGTCTTCGTCCGGGCCCTGCCCTTTCTCCAGATTGCGCTGGTACAGCAGGCTCACCCGCGCCGCAGCGTCGTTGAGCAGCTGCACGGAACTGGTGGACTGACCTTCGACCAGGGCCTGTCGTGCCTTCTCCACTGCTGCCAACGCAGCCTTGGACGAGGCCCTGCGGGCCAGGTCTTCCTCGCGCCGGCTGTCATCGTCCTTGGGCAGCTCCAGGCCCTTGAGCAGGCGCGGCAGCATCAGGCTGGCACCGACCAGCGATACCAGGATCACCGCCGCCGCCAGGAAAATCACCAGGTCACGCGCAGGGAACGGCTCACCACCGGGGATCATCAGCGGCAGGGTCAACACGCCGGCCAGGGTGATCGCGCCGCGCACGCCGGCCACCGACATCGCCAGCACCACCCGCCACGAGGTACTGGTGGTTTCTTTCTCGCCACGCATCCGCGCCCGCAACAGGTTCCAGCGCAGCGACAGCCATACCCAGACCAGTCGCAGCACCACCAGCACGGCATTGATCGCCAGCACATAGACCAGCAGCCACCACGCGCTGTGATGGCCAGTCACCGACATGGTCTCGATCGCACGCTCGACAATGCCCGGCAGCTGCTCGCCCAGCAGCACGAAGATGATGCCGTTGAAGCTGAACTGCACCATGTTCCACACCGCGTTGCGCTGCACACGCATGCTGCCGCTGATGCGACCGGTCAGCTCCACGTAGCTCATGGTCACGCCCGCGGCCACCGCGGCGAGGATGCCCGATGCGTGCAGTTCTTCCGCCAACAGGTAGGCGGCAAACGGAATCAGCAGGTTGACCAGCAGCGCCGCGCCCGGCTCCTCACCGAAACTGCGCCACAACCAGCGCTGGAAGGTGGACACGCTCCAGGTCACCGCCACGCCAATCGCCAGGCCGGCGAAAGCGACCCACAGGAAGGTCAGCGATGCCTCGGCCAGCGAGAACGAACCGGTCATCACCGCCGCCACCGCGAAGCGGAAGCAGACCAGGCCGGAGGCGTCGTTCAGCAGCGACTCGCCTTCCAGGATGTGCATCAGCCGCTTGGGAATGGGCACGCGTGACGCAATCGCGCTGACTGCCACCGGATCGGTCGGCGAGATGATCGCCGCCAGTGCGAACGCCACCGCCAGCGGCATCGATGGAATCATCCAGTGGATCAGCAGTCCGGCACCGAGCACGGTGAACACCACCAAGCCGAACGCCAGCTCCAGGATCGCGCCCTTGTCGCGGAAAAGGCCCTGTTTGGGAATGCGCCACCCATCCAGGAACAGCAGCGGCGGCAGGAACAACAGGAAGAACATGTCCGGCTCAAGCGCATGGCCGCGATTGAACACGCCTGCAATCAGCGCACCCAAGCCGATCTGCACCAAGGGCAACGGCAATGAGAAGGGGAGGATTCTTACCAGATAGCCACTGGCGACAACCGCCACCAGCATCGCCAGAACTACTTCAATCGTGTGCATGCCCGTTCCACGGATTCACTACCACGACAGCAGGCTGCCGACACTGGCAGTGGCGGATGAATACCGGGAAATTACCACAGCAATCAGGCGATGCTGTCGTCGATGTGCTCGATGATCGCTCGCAATCGCATCACGCAGAGCGAGCTGGCTTGGCGTGCATCGCTTCACGCCAAGCGCTCACCTGCCAAGCTCATTGCGCCTCGCCATCGAAGCGGTAGATGTCCATCGCCAGGAACCCCATGTCGATGCCGGCATCGATCCGCCGAGCGCCTAGCTGGTCGCTGCCGGCTGCGCCCATCGCGAAATACAGCGGCAACAGATGCTCGTCGGTGGGATGCGCCTGGGCCGCGAACGGCGCCTGCTGGCGGTAGTCGAACATGGCCTGCAGGTCGTTGGCCGCCAGCTTCTGCTCCACCCAGTGGATGAACGGCCGCACATACGGCGCTTCCTTGCCCTCGTGGTAACTGCGCCAGTCGTGCAGGTTGTGGGTGATGCTGCCCGAGCCGATCAGCAGCACGCCCCGCTCACGCAGCGGGGCCAGTGCACGGCCCAGCGCGAACTGGTGCTTCGGGCCGAGCCGGGGTTGGATCGACACCTGCAGCACCGGGATGTCTGCCTCCGGATACAGGTAACGCAGCGGTACCCAGGCGCCATGATCGAGCCCGCGCTGCGGGTCGATGCCCGGCTGCAGGCCGGCATCGGCCAGCCGCTGGGCCACCTCCCGGGCCAGCGCCGGTGCGCCCGGCGCCGGGTATTGCAGTTGGTAGAGCGGCTCGGGGAAGCCACCAAAATCATGGATGGTCTCCGGCTCGGCCGCTGCCGATACCTGTGGCGCATGCCCCAGCCAATGCGCCGAGGCCATGACGATGGCGCGCGGCCGCTGCATCCCGGCAGCCAGCTCAGCCAGCCGCGGCCCCACCAACCCCGGCTCCAGGGCGGTCATCGGTGAACCATGCGAGATGTAGAGGGAAGGCAGCTGGCTGCTCATCGTGGGCTCCCTGACGGGGTTTGGGGAGCACACAGGTTATTGCCCGGAGCACCAGCAACAAATAATCTCGACAGCAACGTTTTATTGCGGAAACGGGAACAATGGACACCATCGATGCCATGCGGGTGTTTGTCGCGGTGGTTGAGCGCAATGGCTTCAGCGCCGCCGCTGATGCCCTGGACATCTCCACCGCCGCGGTCACCCGTCAGATTGCCGCGCTGGAAAAGCGCCTGTCCACCCGCCTGCTCAACCGCACCACGCGACGGGTCAGCCCGACCAGCACCGGTGCCGCCTACTACCAGCGCTGCGTGCAGCTGCTGGCCGAGTTCGACGAACTGGAAGCATCGGTCGGCGCGCAGGCGCTGCAGCCGTCCGGACGGCTGCGTATCAATGCGCCGGTCAGCTACGGCATCGCCCGGCTCGGTGCATTGCTGCCGGCCTACAGCGCGCGTTATCCACAGGTGGAGCTTGACCTGCAGTTGTCCGACCGCCTGGTCGACATGGTCGAGGAAGGTTATGACCTGGCCATCCGCATCATCCGCCAGCCGGCCCCGAACCTGATTGCCCGGCACCTGGGGCAAGTCCACATCCGCCTATGCGCGGCACCCTCCTACCTGGCCCGACGCGGCACTCCTACCACCCCGCAGGATCTGGCCACGCACGAATGCCTGACCTACACCTACTCCGCCGCCGGCGAGGCACTGCAGCTGCTGGGACCAGAGGGTGAAGTCAGCATCCCCGTACAACCGCACCTGCGCGCCAACAATGGCGAGGTACTTCGCGAGGCTGCCATCGCCGGCATGGGCATCATCGCCCAACCCGACTTCATCATCGATCAGGCACTTGCCGACGGCCGCCTCATGCCGGTACTGCCGCAGTGGGAAGTACCGCCGATCGGCATCTATGCGGTCTACACCAGCCGCAGCCACCTGGCACCCAAGGTGCGCAGCTTCATCGACTACCTGGTCGAATGCCTGGACGAGGACGCCGACCGCTCAGTTTGAGCGGCTGTCTGCCAGCATCGCCAGTACCTGCTGCAGCGGCATCGGCCGGCCCAGCAGGTAGCCCTGCACCTGGTCGCAGCCATGCGCGGCCAGCCAGCGCCGCTGGCCCTCGGTCTCCACGCCCTCGGCGATCACCGACAAGCCCATGCTGTGGCCCAGCGACAGCAGCGCACGACAGATGGCGGCGTTGCGCGGATTGGTTTCGACATCACTGACAAAACCGCGGTCGATCTTCAGCGAATCCAGCGGCAGATGCTGCAGGTAGGACATGCTGGAGAAGCCGGTACCGAAATCATCCAGCGCCACGCCCACGCCATTGGCATGCAGGTGGCCCAGGGTCTGCAGCGCCTGGGTAGGATTGCGCATCAGCACGCTCTCGGTGAGCTCCATCTGCAGCGCACCGCGGGCCAGGCCGTGGTCCTGCATGGCACGGCTGAACTCGCCGACCAGGTCGCTGTTGAACAGCTGCACCGCCGAGACGTTCACCGCGATCGGCAGGTGCTGCCAACCCGCGGCAGACAACTGTTTCTGCGCGCGTGCGGCAGCGTGGATCACCCAGCGACCGAGCGCGATGATCAGGCCGGTGTCTTCGCACAGCTGGATGAAATCAGCCGGTGCGATGAAGCTGCCATCGGCCTGCGGCCAGCGCAGCAGGGCCTCCAGCGCCACCGGGCTGCCTTCGGAGGCATCCATGATGGGTTGGAAGTGCAGCAGGAATTCGCCGCGGTCGATGGCCATGTGGATGCGACCGGCCAACTGCAGCCGCTCGGTGTAATGCGCCGCCATACCCGTATGGAAGTGCAGCAGCGCCACACCGGTTTCACGCGCAGCGTGCGCGGCCTGTGCCGCGCGGCCCAGCACCTGCTCGGCCAGTTCGCCGTCCCGCGGGCAGCTGGCCACGCCGATGCGTGCTTCCAGCTGGTGATAGGTATCGCGGCCGCGGATGGGCTCGGCCACCGCCGCCAACAAGGCGTTGAGCGCCATCTGTGGGTCGCCCTCGCCTTCGATCGCGAGCACGAAGTCTTCGGCCGGCTGGTGCGCCAGCAGGCCATGGCGGGCGGCCAGCCCGCCCAGCCGCACCGACACCGCGCGCAATGCCTCTTCACCGGCATCACGTCCCAGGGTATCGGTGATCATCTGCAGGCCACGCAGTTGCACATGGGCGATGGTGTAGCCGCGGCTGCCCGCATCCAGGCGCTCGGAAAGCGCGCGCACGGTCAGCAGGCCGGTGCCTGCATGGTGACTGGCGCGGTAGGCCAGCTCGTTCTCGTAGCGCAGGCGCTGGCTGACATCTTCGGCCAGCACCAGGCAGGCATTGCGGCCGGCAAATTCCAGCTTGGCGAAATGCGCCTGCACGTGGAAGGCACTGCCGTCCTTGCGCAGGTGGGTGCTGATCTGCAGCCCCAGCAGATCACCACTCAAGGCACGGCCGGCGGTCTGGCGGATCTCATCCCATTCCGCTGCTGGACGGATGTCGAGGATGGACATCGCCAGGAACTCTTCGCGGCTGTAGCCGTATTGATCGATCGCAGCCTGGTTTACTTCGAGGAAACGCAGGGTGATCAGATCGAAAATCCAGAACGGCGCCGGGTTGCGATCGAACACCAGCCGGAACTGGCGCTGTGCCTCCTGCGCGCGCGCCTCGGTGGTGACCCGCTCGCTGATGTCGACCACCGCACCGGCCAGGCGCTTGCTGTCACCGGCATCGTCGACCAGCTCACCGCGCGCGGACAGCCAACGCAGCGAACCGTCGCCACTGCGCAGCCGGAACATCGCGTTCAAGGCGCCCTTGCCGGCCAAGGCACGCACCAGCATGTCGTTGAGCCAGGCGCGGTCTTCATCGTGCACCCGCGTCAAGAACCCTTCCAGCGAAGTGCTGCGCCCCGGCAGGCCCAGCATCTGCTGGGTCAGCGCCGACCAATACACGATCGGCCGTTCGCCATGGATGGACCAGGTACCCACCTTGCCAACTTCGTGGGCCAATGCCAGCTCGGCATTGCCGGCCTGCAATTCCTCGCTGAGCTGCTGCTGGTGTCGGGCACTGCGGTCAACCCGATACAGCAGGTAGGCAAAACCGGCCAGATACAGCAGATAGATGCCAATGGAGGCATACAGCAGCAGATACCAGCCAGCCATCACCTCGCGGTAGGACAACGAGGCGTACAGACTCAACGGGAAGTCGGTGGGCACGCTGACCGCGGCGATGCGGCGCTGGCCGTCGAAAGGACTGGTCACCACACCGCGCTTCAATACCGTCGGTGATGGCGGCAGCACCCGCATCGGCTTCGCCAGCGGCCTGCCCACCAATCGTTCCGGTTCGCGGCTATGGGCCAGCAACTGACCGTAGCGGTTGCCAATGGAGGCGGTACCGTCGCGGCCCAGATCCAGGCCGCTGACAACCTCCTGGAAGGCCCCCAGCCGCACCCGTGTCAGCAGCCACTGATCGGGCTGCACCTGCAAGGCCGCACGCAGCACCCAATGCTTGTCCGCGCTCTGCTCCAGGGCACCCAGAAACAGGCCACCGTTGAGCAGACGGTTTTCCGGAACCACCCAACTCTGCAACGTGAGATCGCCCACTCCTGCCGACAGCGGCACACCGCGATCATCCACCAGGGTAATGGAGGCAAGGTCCTGGTTGCGCTCCAGCACGCCGCGCACGCTGGCCTCAAACAAGGCAGGTGCCTGCTCAGGCACCTGTCGATAGAACTCCCGGGTGTCGCTGGCGGTGCCGCGCAATGCGCGTTCCCAGGTAACCAGCTGCGCGCGCAGCAAGCGGCTGCTGCCACTGGCCAGCGCCGCCGACTGCCGCTGCGCGGCCTCGAGCCGACTGTTGCGGTCGTTCCACAACATGCTGATCATGCCGCCTGCCAACAGCAAGCCCACTGCCACACCGGCAATGATCATGACCCGCAATGGATGAGCCGGCGTCCGAGTCACCGGTGAATCCAACGTATCAGTAGACGGAAAGCTGGCATTGCGTATGTTGGTCCTGGCATCACTACAACTAGGAACCGGCAGGTGGGGACCTGCAACGGTCGCATGCGAACACCACATACTCCACCCTGCGAATGTCTCCCCAGACACCACGTGCAGCGCGTTCGCTCAAGCATGCAGCACAATCACCGTCGGCGTGAAGAGTGCGTGACCAATTTTCTCGCATTCCCCGCACTTGTGCACATCCGTCAAGTGCCAGAATCAATATCTTTGTGAACGGGGTTCGAGGTCTAGACTTGTCATACACATCCTCTGGATACCGTCATGGCTTTGCAACGTTCTCTCCTGGTACTGGCAATCGGCACCGCACTTGCCCTCAGCGGCTGCGCAAAGGACGCCAGCGCGCCCGCCACTGATACCAGCGCGACACCCGCACCCGCCAGCAGTGCTGCCAAACCGCAGCTGGGCAGCTTTGGCTTTGATGCCGACGGCATGGACCGCAGCGTCGCTGCCGGCGACAACTTCTACGACTTCGCCAATGGGCAATGGGTGCAGCGCACCGAGATACCCGCCGATCGCTCCAGTTATGGCAGCTTCAATGTGATCGCAGAGAAAACATTGGCCGATACCCGCGCCATCATGGAAGAAGCCGGCAAGGCCAATCCCGGCGAAGTCCGCAAGATTGGTGACTATTACGCCGCATTCATGGACGAAGCCGGCATCGAAGCGCGCGGCATCGCGCCGGTGCAGCCAGCTTTGCAGGCCATCGCCGGCATTGCCGACAAACCGGCATTGGCAAAGGCCCTGGGTGCCAGCCTGCGTGCCGACGTGGACCTGCTCAACGCCACCAACTTCTACACCCCGCACCTGTTTGGCGTGTGGGTGTCGGTGGATCTGCTGCAGCCGGACCGCAACGCGCCCTACCTGGTGCAGGGCGGCCTTGGCATGCCGGACCGCGACTTCTACCTGCAGGACGGCCGCATGGCCGAGCTGCGCAAGGCCTACGAGGGCTATGTAGCCAAGCTGCTGGAGTTGTCCGGTGACAGGGACGCGGCCGCCAAGGCGGCGCGCATTGTCGCGCTGGAAACCAAGATCGCCCGCGCCCACGCCACCCAGGAAGAAACCAACGACGTGCAGAAGGGCGCAAACGCCTGGAAGCAAACCGACCTCACCAGCAAGGCACCGGGCATGGATTGGAAGGCCTTCCTGGAAGGCGCCAACCTGGGAGCCCAGCAGGACTTCATCGTCTGGCAGCCGAAGGCCGTGGCCGGCCTGTCCAAGCTGGTCGCCAGCGAGCCGCTGGATGTGTGGAAGGACTACATGGCCTTCCACGCGCTGGACGAGGCAGCCACCTACCTGCCCAAGGCCTTCGCCGATGCCCACTTCGCCTTCCATGGCACTGCGATGAGCGGCACCCCACAGCAGAGCGATCGCTGGAAGCGTGCGGTGGCTGAGACCAACAGCGCGGTTGGCGAGGCCGTTGGCAAGATCTACGTCGAGCGCCACTTCGATGCCGCCACCAAGGCGCGCGCCGATGAAATGGCCAGGAACATCATTGCTGCCTTCGCCAAGCGCATCGATGCGCTGGAATGGATGTCACCGGAAACCAAGGCGCACGCCAAGGCCAAGGTTGCCGGACTCAAGGTGGACATGGGCTACCCGAGCAAGTGGCGCGACTACAGTGCACTGGAAGTGAAGCCGGACGATGCACTCGGCAACGCCCAGCGCGCCTCGCTGTTCGAATACCAGCGCAACATCGCCAAACTCGGCAAGCCGGTCGACCACAGCGAATGGGCAATGCTGCCGCAGACCATCAATGCGATGAACGTGCCGCTGGAAAACCGCCTGGTGTTCCCGGCAGCCATCCTGCAGCCGCCGTTCTTCGACGGCGCCGCTGATGATGCGATCAACTACGGCGCCATCGGTGCGGTGATCGGCCATGAGATCAGCCACGGTTTCGACAATGCCGGCGCGCTGTTCGATGAAACCGGCAAGCTGCACAACTGGTGGACGGCAGACGACCTGAAGAAGTTCAACGCCGCCGGTGATGCGCTGGCGATGCAGTTCGACAGCTACGAGCCGTTCCCGGGCGTACACGTCAACGGTCGCCTGACGCTGGGTGAGAACATCGCCGACGTCGCCGGCCTTGGTACTGCGTATGACGCGTATCGGTTGTCACTGCAGGGCAAGCAGGAACAGACGCTGGAAGGCTTCACCCCGGACCAGCGCTTCTTCCTCGGTTTCGCCCAGGCCTGGCGCAGCAAGGCGCGTGAACAGGCACTGCGCAATTCACTGCTGACCAATGTGCATGCACCGGGCCAGTTCCGTGCACTGACCGTGCGCAACGTGGATGCGTGGTACCCGGCGTTCGAGGTCAAGGAAGGCCAGAAGCTGTACCTGGCGCCCGAGAAGCGGGTGAAGGTCTGGTAAAAGGCTTTGCGCTCCCTCCCTTTGGCCGAAGGCCAAGGGGAGGGCTGGGGAGGGGTTGCTGTGCTGCTGGCGGTAGTGGGGGGGGGGGCCGGCGAGGCCCGACAACCGGCACCGGCACCCACGAGCGAGAGCGCCCACCAACTACAC
>NZ_JBXFWF010000100.1:0-10557 GCF_056854515.1 Stenotrophomonas sp. STEN063 | reverse complement strand
CGGCGGTTGCGCCGGCGCGGTGGCGGCTTAAGGCCGCACACGCCCCCCCCCGCCCCCCCCCGCCCCTGGGCTGCGCCAAAGTGTGGGGGGCGGCGGTGGAGCCCTCCCTTTGGCGCAGCCAAGGGGAGGGTTGGGAGGGGTGCAGTTGATCTTCGCAGCCCTGCAGAAAACTCAGAACGGCTTCGCCAGCACCAAATAAACGATGGCAATGAACAGCACCAACGGCAGCTCATTGAACCAGCGCAGCGTGCCCGATGACGGCAGGGCCTTGCCCTTGATCGTGCCCTTCAACCAGCGCCCGGTGAAGGTGAAATACACCATCAGCAAGACCACCAATCCCAGCTTTGCATGCAGCCAGCCGGCAGCGCCCGGCGCCACCATGGTCGGGAACTCCGGCAGCACCTTGTAACCCAGCCACAGCACCAGCCCCAGGATGAAGGCAAAGCCGAACATCACATGGCCAAACCGGTACAGGCGCTTGCCCATCAACTGCAGCCGCTCCACCACCGCCGGCTGCCCCGCAGCCTCGGCCAGGTTGACCAGGATCCGCGGCAGGTAGAACACCGACGCCATCCACGCCACCACGAAAACAAGGTGGAAGGTCTTTACCCAAAAGTACGACTGCATGCGCTGGCTCCATCGGCGGCGTAGGATGAGCGCCATTTTCGCCCATCCGCACAAGACACGCACATGCAGGACAAGCAGTACGACGCCGACTACTTCCAACGCTGGTATCGCCGCGACGATATCGGCGGCGCAGCGCGCCTGGCACGCAAGGTGCAGCTGGCCGTTGCCGCAGCCGAGTACTACCTGGAGCGCCCGATCCGCAGCGTGCTCGACGTTGGCTGCGGCGAAGGCGCCTGGCGCGCGCCCTTGCTCAAGCTGCGACCCAAACTGCAGTACATGGGCTTTGACAGCAGCGAGTACGCAGTGCGCCGCTATGGCCGCACCCGCAACCTGCATCTGGCCAGCTTCGGCGACTTCCAGTGGCTGCGCCCCTGCGCGCCGGTCGACCTGCTGGTCTGCTCGGATGTCATCCACTACGTGCCCAGCCGCGAACTGCGCAAGGGCCTGCCGGGCCTGGCCGAACTCTGCGGCGGGGTCGCCTTCCTGGAGGCATTCACCGCCGAGGACGAGTTCCATGGCGACCACGACGGCTTCCAGCAGCGCCCTGCCCGCTGGTACAAGCGCCAGCTGCGTGAAGCGGGTTTCCGCGGCGTCGGCTCGCATTGCTGGCTGGGGCCCGCATTCAGCGAAGACATCGCCGCGCTGGAACGGGCCGACTAAAGGCCGATATCGGCTTAACGCCGCAAATGTCATAGTGCGCTATGCTGCACAGCATCATATGACTGTACATATTGGGACGTCATGCTTTATCAACTGCATGAATTGACCCGCAACCTGCTTGCGCCCTGGGTTCACCAGGCGCAGGCAAATGCGGCGTTCTTCAATAATTCGGGCCACTGGTGGTCGTCGATGCCGGGCGCTGATCGCTTCGCGGCGATGAACGAGCTGTTCCACCGCCTCGGCAAGGATTATGAGAAGCCCGAATGGGGCATCCACGAACTGGAACTTGATGGCGAGATCGTGCCGATCGCCCAGCTCACCGAAGTGGAGAAGCCGTTCTGCAAGCTGCTGCGCTTCAAGCGCCACAGCAACGAAACCTCCAAGGTTGAAGCCCTGCTCGCCCAGCCCATCGTGCTGGTGGTGGCGCCACTGTCCGGCCACCACGCCACGCTGCTGCGCGACACCGTGCGCACCCTGCTGCGCGACCACCGCGTCTATGTGACCGACTGGGTCGACGCGCGCATGGTGCCGGTGGAACAGGGCGAGTTCGGCCTGGACGACTACATCGAATACGTGCAGGAGTTCATCCGCCACCTCGGCGCCGAGAACGTGCACGTGGTCAGCGTCTGCCAGCCAACCGTGCCGGTATTGGCTGCAGTCTCACTGATGGCCAGCCGTGGCGAAACCACCCCGCGCTCGCTGGTGATGATGGGTGGCCCGATCGATGCGCGTTGCAGCCCGACCGCGGTCAACAACCTCGCCACCCGCAACCCAATGTCGTGGTTCGAGAACAACGTCATCCACACCATTCCGGCGCCGTATCCGGGCCAGGGCCGCCGCGTCTATCCGGGCTTCCTGCAGCACGCCGGCTTCATGTCGATGAATCCCAGCCGCCACTTGATGTCGCACTGGGATTTCTACACGGATCTGGTCAAGGGCGACCTGGACGATGCCAACGCGCATCGCCGTTTCTACGACGAATACAACGCCGTGCTGGACATGCCGGCGCAGTTCTACCTGGACACGATCCGCGTGGTGTTCCAGGAGTTCCTGCTGCCGCGCGGCGAGTGGTATGTGCGCGGCGAACACGTCGACCCCTCGGCGATCCGCGACACCGCCCTGCTGAGCATCGAAGGCGAGTTGGACGATATTGCTGGCCTGGGCCAGACCGAAGCGGCGCAGGCGCTGTGCACCGGCATCCCGGCCTCGCGCCGCGACCACTTCATCGTCGAAGGCGCCGGCCACTACGGCATCTTCAGCGGCCGCCGCTGGCGCGAAGTGGTGTACCCGAAGATGCGCGATTTCTTCAGCGCCCAGTCCGCGCAACCGGCGGCAAAAAAAGCCAGAAAAGCCAGCAGCAACGTAACCCCGCTGCGCCGCCGCGCCCAGCGCTGAGCCGGCTTGAGCCCCTCTCCCTGCGGGGTGAGAGGGGCAGCTTGCGAACCATTGGTTCGCTGCCCATCGAACGCCCTTGCGCCAGCGCAAGGGCCGGGGCGCGGCGCGGGGGTTGGGGTGAGGGCAAACCGAAGTCTGGAAAATATAGGCAACGGCCATCGCTCCGACGCCCCGGAAGAGGAAGCACTAACACCAAGGCCCCGGCACTCCCGGGGCCTTCTGCATTCAAGAAACCGCCTTCAAGCCCACAACCCCGACAACAATCACCGCCAGGCTAAGCAAGCGCGCCGTATTGCGCGACTCACCAAAGAACAACATGTTCACCAGCACCGCAGCCGCCGTTCCCAGACCAATCCACACCGCATAGGCAATGCTCAACTGGATGTAACGGAAGGATTGGTACAGCAGCACGAAAGAGGCGCCGAACCCGCCGAAGAACAGGATCGCGTTCGACAGACTCTTGCGCCCGCTGTAACGCTTCAGGCCGATCACGCCCACTGTCTCCATCAAGGCCGCGGCGATCACCAGAAACCAGCCCATATCAGCCTCCCTGCCCGTCTGCTTCAGGCGCGGCGGCCTCCTTGCCATCGGCCAGTTTCAACGCGATCACACCCGCCACCAGCACCGCCATGAACACCCCCTTGGCCAGGCTGAAGCTGCCGTCGAACAGGAAGATATCCATCAGCGCCGTGCCCACCGTGCCAACGGCGGCAAACACCGCATACACCGTGCCGGTCGGCAATGATTCGCAGGCCTTGGCCAGCCAATGGAAATCCACCACGATCACCACGATGATCGGAATCCAATGCCACCATGCGGCAGCCACATTGAAGCCATACACCCAGACCAGTTCGAACAGACAGGTCAGGGCCACGTAGAACCAGCCCTTGTTGGCCACGGCGTTCTCCACAAAAAAACCGCCACCAGCATAGCGCGAGGCAGTGCCGAGCCATGCTCGGCAGGGGCTTTGCCGGCAGTGCAAGCAACTCCGGCTTTTTGTGGGAGCGGCGTGAGCCGCGAAGCTACAACTGAATCCGCCAGCGAAGAGCCAACCCCTCCCCAGCCCTCCCCTTCGCTGCGCGAAAGGGAGGGAGCGTAGTGCCGAGCCATGCTCGGCAGAGGCTTTGCCGGCAGTGCAAGCAACTCCGGCTTTTTGTGGGAGTGGCGTGAGCCGCGAAGCTACAACTGAATCCGCCAGCGAAAAGCCAACCCCTCCCCAGCCCTCCCCTTCGCTGCGCAAAAGGGAGGGAGCGTAGTGCCGAGCCATGCTCGGCAGGGGCTCTACCAGCAATCCAGAACTGTAGTAGCGGCGTCAGCCGCGAAGCTGGCAACAATGACTGGCGGGGTATTTCTGCCTTCCGACCATCTATCAGCTTCGCGGCTGACGCCGCTACTACAGAAGGGTCTATCTGTAATGCCTCTGCCGAGCGTGGCTCGGCACTACAAAAGACGAGGGCGCCATCGGCGCCCTCGTCTGCATTCCCTTGCGCCGCCGTGCTTACAACCGCACCAGCAGATGCTTGGCCATGGCGCCGTGCAGCTTGCCGATGCCACGCGCCAGATGCAGCGTGCCGAACAGCAGCAGCACGCCTACACCCAGCGACACCGGCCACAACCAGAACGGGTTGCCGATATTGACGCCGTCGATCCAGATCCCCATCGGCAGGTTGGAGAACAACGAAACCAGCGGCGCGAATACCAGTGCCAACGAGGTCGACAGCAAGGTCGTCGCCACGGTGAAGTACAGGATGCCCAGCGGCAGCATCAGCACGAAATACAGCATGGTCAGCCAGGTGCGGCCGTCCGAGAACATCGCACCGATGCGCTGCAGCCAACCCTGGCTGCGATCGGTATAGGTCGGGCGGCGCGGCATGCGCACGCCCAGCATGGTCTCGATGATGCGGCCTTCGACCAGCGACAACACCCGCACCGAGCCCAGGAACAGCAGCAGGACCGGAATACCGATGATCACGATCAGCAGCGATAGCGACAGCGACAAACCGGTGACCACCCAGGTGAAGAAGAAGATGCCGGTGGCCAACGACAACAGCATGTAGAACAGCGCGCCATACGTGTGCGGGTCCATCGCAACACCGAAGAACCGCGCCAGCAAGGAGCGCGGAGCAGGCTCACGGACCGCCGCCGCGACACCCGGCTCGGCTGGCGATGCAGCCGACTCCGCTGCCACCGCTGCAACAACCGGTACCACCCGCACCGGTGGCCGCGGTGTACGCAGTGCGCGATTCACCGTCACCTCGGTTTCGCGGTAGATCTCTGCAACCTCTTCAGGCGCGCCGTAACTGCCGGCGACACCGGCAATCACCTCGGCCTCGCTCTTGCCCGGCTGTTCGGCCAGCTCCGAGCGCAGGTACTCCTCCGCGTCGTAGAGCGCATCCTGGATCATCGCCAGGTCAGCGCCGCTCAACGCGGCGCGCAGCTGGTCCAGGTATTCGGGAATCGTCGTCGGCAGCGCTCGCGCGGTGTATTCGGTATTCATCAGTTGATTCCTTCCAGTACGGACTCGACCGAGTCCCGGGTGGCATTCCAGGCTGCTATCCACTGCCGCAGCGCGGCGCGGCCGTCGTCATTGATGCGGTAGTAGCGCCGCGGCGGTCCAGCCACCGATGGCTCCACGTGGCTTTCCAGCAGACCCGCGCCTTCCAGGTTGCGCAGCACGGGGTACAGCGCGCTCTGTTTGCCACTGAGCACCCCGTCGCCAACCCGCTCCAGCTCCTTGGCGATCAGATAGCCGTACAGCGGCTCCGGCGCCTTGGCCAGCACCGCCAGCAAGGCCAGCGACACCGTGCCTGTGCTCAATTCCTTCTGGAACTTGCGTAGATGGGCATCCAACTCAGTCATGGCCTTCACTCCTGCCGACTAGCGTGAAGCAGATACTAGTACTTAGTTCGCTATAGTGAATATGCCGGTAGTCACCCCCACCTCGGTCATGAGGCTGGCGGGCGGCACGGGCAATCGCGCAGAATCGGGCCACACCCAACTGGAATGCGCCCGATGACGCTACGTCCCTGCCTGCTTGCGCTGGCTCTGTCGCTGTCCCCGCTGCCGCTGCTGGCGGCCGACGCCCCCGCCAAGTACCGCAGCGCGCAGGAAATCATCGATGCCGCGCCGGCCAGCGACTGGCACAGCCCGGCAGCGGAGAACACCCTGTACATGGATCTGGAAGGCGGCCGCGTCATCATCGAGTTGGCCCCACAGTTCGCCCCCGAGCACGCCGGCAACATCCGCACCATGGCCAGGGAGCACTTTTGGGACGGGCTGAGCATCTACCGCTCGCAGGACAACTTCGTGGTCCAGTTCGGCGACGCCGATGCTGACGATGCGGCCAAGGCCAAGTCGATGGGCAGCGCCAAGACCCATCTGCCTGCAGAGTTCCAGCGCCCGCTGGAAGGGCTTGCCTTCACCGCCTTGCCCGACCGCGACGGTTGGGCCGCCAGGACCGGCTTCGTCGGCGACTTCGCGGTCGGTAGTGATGGCAAGAATGCCTGGTTGGCGCATTGCTATGGTGCGCTCGGTGCCGGCCGTAACAACGATGAGGACAGCAGCGTCGGTGCGGAACTCTATGTGGTCACCGGCCAATCACCGCGCCAGCTGGACCGCAACATCACCCTGGTGGGCCGCGTGCTCAAGGGCATGGAACTGCTCAGCACGATCAAGCGTGGTCCCGACCCGATGGGCTTCTACGAAGACCCCGCGCAGCGCACGCAGATCAAGGCGATCACCTTGGCCAGCGAATTGCCGGAAGCACAGCGGGTAAACCTGCAGGTGCTGCGTACCGATTCGAAGACCTTCGCCGACGCGGTGGAGGCGCGTCGTAACCGCGTGGATGGTTTCTACAAGCGCGCCGCAGGCCATATCGACCTGTGCAACATCCCGTTGCCGGTGCGGGTCCGGTAAAAGAGCGAACCATGTAGTGCCGAGCCATGCTCGGCACTATGCCCCCTCCCTTTCGCGTAGCGAAGGGGAGGGCTGGGGAGGGGTTGGCTCTTCGCCGGCTGGTCCAACTGAAGCTTCGCCGCTACTGGCCCGAGGCCAGCCAGCGCCGCTCCTACAAAAGCGCAGAGCGAAGGTGCTCGGGTTGCCGGCAGCGCCCCTGCCGAGCATGGCTCGGCACTACAGGTCGGTGGGTTTGGCTTGGAAGGCCCCTGCCGAGCGTGGCTCGGCACTACAGGTCGATTGGTTTGGCTTGGAAGGCCCCTGCCGAGCATGGCTCGGCACTACCGCGGGTGCGGGGGCTTGACATGCCCGGGCAATCGGGCGCTTAATCAATTAACGAATTAGTTAATTCATTACCCATGTCTGCCGACCATATCTTCGAAGCCCTTGCCTCACGCCCACGCCGGGAGATCCTGGCCTATCTGTCGGCGCAGGAACTCACCGCTGGCGAGATCGGCCAGCGTTTCGAGATGAGTGCGCCGGCCATCTCACGCCATCTCTCGGTTCTCACCGCTGCCGGGCTGGTCACCAGCGAGCGCCGCGGCCAGTTCGTTTTCTACCGGCTTACCCCCGACAACATGGTCAACACCTTGAGTCGCTTTGCCTTCGAGGTCTGCCCAACCGCCGGGCCGCTGCAGCGCGAATCACGTCGCAACGCCAGGACCAAGGCAAAACCCGCCAGCTGACAACCACGAGGCATCGCATGGAACGCAGTCGCACTCCCAACGAAAGCAGCTTTCCGCATGTCTCGATCAATGCCAGTGATGGCAAACGTGCTGCGGAAGTCACCCTACTGACCCAGCTCGATGTAGGTGCTGGTGATGCAGTCGCAACAGCGGCAGGTGCACGCCAAGCCCAGCACGCGGATTTCAACGACGCCCTGGACGAGCCTTCGGCGCGGCTGTCAGCTCCCGATCTGGCTGCCGGCGACAACGCCGCGCTGTACACCTTCTCGGTGGGCCGCCATGGCCACCCCTTCCATCGTCATGCTGCACCGCGCGTGTTCACTGCCATCAGCGGCAGCGGTGGTGCGCGTCTGCGCTTCATCGCCGCCGGTTCGGCCTGCGATACGCCGCAGGATATCCGGCAGGCCCTGCGCCACGTCGAGATTGCCGCCGACTGCCTGTTCACGGTGCGCATGGCCGCCAACACCTGGCACCAGTTCGAACCACTGCGCGGCAACGGCAGGCACCCGGCGCTGTTCGCGGTTTCCTGCCATCCCGATGAAACCGCAGGCGCACTGCCCCCCGCACAACAGGCACAGGTCATGCGCGGCGAAGCCGACCTCGCCAGCCTCACTGAACTGATGCCGGCAGCACTGCAGCAGCACACACAACAGACGCAGGTGTGGACCAGCGTACTCAGCTTCGATCCGCTACCTCGGCAAGCCTGGGCCTGCGCGCATCTGCGTCGTCATGCCGGGCAGGTGCGCCAGCTGCTGGTGCAACTCCACCCACGCAACGGCATCCGTTCGCACCGACTGCCCACCCTGCAAACACACAGCAGCCATCAGCTGCCGCCAGACTCGCTGCTGGCCAAGCAATTGCCGCGTCATCACCACCAGGATCACGTGGAGATCCAGATCGCTAAACACTGGCTCGGCGGCAGCAATCCGGAACAGCTGCTGGCAGCCTTGCTTACCGCCTTCATCCAACAACCTGCCAGCAGCGTCAGCGGCCTGATGCGGCTGCGGAATCTGTTGGCGCGGCCGTTGCGACTGCGCACCTCCTCACTGGGCTGCCCGGTATCGTCGCTGTTGAGCGATGCGCCGACACAACGCTTTGCCCAGCGCTTCCCGGTGCTGGCCATGTCCAGCAGTACCAACGCGGCGCAGGTGCTGCTCGGCGCCGATGATCGCCACCTTCAATTCCGCTCCAGCGTCAGCGTGCAGCGCGAAGGCGAACGGGTCACCTTCAGCCTCTCCACCCGCGTGTATTGCCGCAATCCCTTCGGACACCTGTACATGGCCGCGGTGGACCCGGTGCATCGCCACTTCATCGCGCCGAAGATGTTGAAGACCGCCGTCAATTGCCTGCTGGAGGAAGCAGCAGCTGCCGTCCCTGCCGGTCGTGCGGCTATCGTGACGATGTGAGCGGCGGCATCGTTCAGCCGATGGGACGATGCAGGCAGTAAACGGCGACTACCGGAGCTGGCTGTGTCGCAGTAAGTTGACGGTTCGTCCTGAAGGAGCCTGCCATGGCCCACGTCACCATTGAATCAACGGGGAGCAACTACGCCCATCGCATCAGCAACGGCATCCACCAGCTTGTTGCCGATGAGCCTGCCCGGCTGGGCGGCCAGGACGCGGGCATGGCGCCGTTCGATCTTTACCTGGCATCACTGGCGGCCTGCACTGCGATTACCTTGCGTATGTATGCAGAGAAAAAAGGCTGGGAGCTGGGTGAGTTCAACGCCGAGCTGACCTCTACCCGCGATGAAGCCGGTAAGCTGCAGGTGCACCGCATTCTTTCCGCTACCGGCGCGTTGACCGACGAACAATGGGAACGACTACTGGACGTAGCCACCCGCACACCGGTCACGAAAGTGATGGGCGAAGGTGCGACCATCACCAGCGAACACCGCGCCCTGAAGAGTTGAGACGCCATGTTTACGATTGTTGTTATCTGGGATGCAGACAACGCCGAAGTGACCCAGTGGGACGAGACCCCGTGGGTCACCACCTTCAAGGATCGCGAAGTGTCTTTGCGGGCAGGGCCACGCGAGCGCGTGGATGCCAATGGCGTCAGCAGCCAGGTGGCGGTCTATCTGCCCGATGAGTTCAACGAGGAAGAGTTCCAGGACCTGTTCGCCGCGCACGAGAAGCGCATTCCCGAATTGCACCTGCATGGCTGATGCCCGCTCTTGTGGGAGCGGCGTCAGCCGCGAAGCTGGCACCGTTTCAGAGCATCAGCTTCGCGGCTTACGCCGCTCCCACAAATCTGCGGATTACTTCTTCTTGCGGCGGCGCCACCACAGGCGCAGCAACCATGCCAGGAAGCCACCAACCAGAATCAACGGCAGCAGGCCTGCGACGATGCGGATCACATAGGCCACGCTGGTGGTGAATATCTCGCCGAAATCACCGAACGCGCGGCCAATCTCGCTGCGATTACGCTGGCTGTTGGTCGATTCGATATTGATCGTCACCAGCTGCGTATCGATGCGGCGGTGCTGCTGCGCCGAATCACGATTGGCCTGCTGCAGGCCGGCTTCGATCTCAGACAGCCGCGCCGAAATCGTCAGCAGATCCGCCACCGCCAGATCCTTGCGCTGCTGATACTCGAGCAGGCGTTCATGCTCGGCCTTCAGGCGATCCTGCATCAATCGGGTATCGGCAACCTGCTGGGCCAGGTCCTCGGCCTCGGTGTTGCGGGTAGTCACCTCGCCCTTGTCGCTGGCCAACGCGATCAGCGGCTCCACGCCCTTCGGCGCGACCCGCACCTTGATTGAACCGCGGGGCGTATCGCCGCCCTGCTGGGACACATTGAGCACCGCGCAGTCGCCGAACTTCGCGCTCTGGCAGGCATCGGATACCGCCTTCACCCGCGGCGCGATGTCTTTGCCCGGCAACTGCAGTTGCACGGTGTGCTCATAGGCCAGGAATGCGCCCTCTGGCGATTGCACCGCATCGGCTGCCACCGCCGCGCTCTCGGCCGACATCTCATGTTTGGCACAGCCAGCCAGCGCCAGCAGCGCACCCAGCGCCAATACCAAGGTCCTTCCGTGCAGTTGCTTCATGCGTCCATGTTCCAATTGATCTCGTGGCGGCAGCATAACGACTTGGCTGAATACGAAGGCTAAAAATTTGTGCAGAGCCGGGTAGCCCGCGGTAACGCACGGCCCCCCCGGGCTAGGGGGGGCCGATATACCAACTTAACCGGGTCGCCGCGCGTACGCCGCCGAGCGCTATGCCCCCAAATC
>NZ_JBXFWF010000099.1:0-10577 GCF_056854515.1 Stenotrophomonas sp. STEN063 | reverse complement strand
GGGCTTCACCGGTAGCGCCTCAGCCGAGCATGGCTCGGCGCTACACAGGAACGCGGCCGGCAAGATTGCCAGCTTCGCGGCTTACGCCGCGCCCACAACAACAACGAAGCCGTCGTGGCACACTGCCGGCATGCGCGCTCGCCTGCCCCTGCTCGGTTGCCTGGTCTGGTTGCCTGCCGTGGCCCTGGCGGTTGACCCGCCTCCCGCCAGCTCGGCGGACAATGTCCGCATCTACCGCTGTGTTGGCAGCAATGGCGCGGTGTCGCTGCAGGATGCGCCCTGCACCAAGGCGCATCAGCAACAGGTGCTGGACATGACACGGCCGAAGGATCCACCACCGCGGCAGGCCTCCACAGCAGCCCCCCCAGCAACCGCGCCGGTCATCCAGCGCGAAGTGCGGGTGGTCACGGTGCAGCCTCCACAGCCGATGTACGAATGCGTCACCGCCGAAGGCGAGCGCTATACCAGCGACAACAACGAAGGCAATCCACGCTGGATGCCGACCTGGGGCTATGCCTACCCAACCCATGGTCCCGGCCACGGTGGCCCACGCCCGCCGCGCCCACCCGGCGGAGGCGGTATCCCGTGGCGAGCAGGTGTCGCGGTCCCGATGGGTTCGGTGTTGGTACGCGACAGCTGCCACGCCCTGCCACCGCAGGAAGTCTGCGCGCGCCTGCGCGATCGCCGCTGGGAACTGATCCGTCGCTACAACAGCGCACTGCAGAGTGAGCGTCAGGAATTGACCCGCGAACAACGCGGTATCGACGCGCGCCTTGAACAGGATTGCGGAGGAACCTGATGCGTTGCCTGATCGTGCTATTGCTTCTGGCCAGCGCCAGCGCGCAAGCCGGCGAGGTCGTGTTCTACCGCTGCACTGATGCCGCCGGCGCGCTCACCGTGCAGAACATGCCCTGCCCCAAAGGCACGCAGCAGCAGAGCAAGAAAGTCATGCAGGCAGTGGAGACCAGACCACCTTCACCATCGATTGCCAACCCGCCGCCTGCAGCGCTACCGCAATTGATCGCGGCACCCGTTCCTGCTGCTGCGGCAGCCACCCCTACGAAGGCTGCCGCGGTTGTGACCGCACCACCGGTTCCGCTGCCCGAACTGTTCCAATGCCGCACCCGCGAAGGCCAGAACTACTTCAGCGAAACCAACGAGCCGCCGTCACGCTGCGTGGCCATGCAGGTCACCGGCCTGGACGGCAACCCGAACACCGGCGCAGGTGATGCCTGCGAAGTGATTCGCGATACCTGCACGGCGGTCGACCCTGCGCAGCGCTGCGCCACCTGGCAGCAATGGGTGAACGACGCCGAATCGGAATGGCGTTTTGCCGCGGCCAGCCAGGCCGAGACGCTGCGGGAAAAACATCTCCGCCTGCAGTCACTGCTGGCTGGCAGCGACTGCAACATTCAGAACCCGTAACGCAGGAAGCCGCCGTCCACCGCGATGCATTCACCGGTGACATAGCTCGATGCCGGCAGGCACAGGAAGCTCACAGCAGCGGCCACTTCTTCCGGCTCACCGATGCGCCGCATCGGCGTGCGCGCGATCACTTCATCGTAGTAATCGGCATCGGACAACGGCCCGGAAGTACGGCGGGTACGGATGTACCACGGCGCCACCGAGTTGACGCGGATACCGTCCTCGGCCCACTCGCAGGCCAGGTTGCGGGTCATCTGCTGCATCGCCGCCTTGGTCATGCCGTAGACCACGCCGCTGCGCACATGGGTGATGCCGGAAACACTGCCGACATTGACGATCGCCGAGGATGCGTGCCGGGTCAGCAACGGGTGCGCGTAGCGGCATAGCTCGAATGCCGAGAACAGGTTGGTCTCGAAGATCCCGCGCCATTCGTCTTCGGAATACTCGGTTGCCGCCTTGGTGGTGTTGCCACCGGCGTTGTTGACCAGGATGTTCAGGCCGTCGCTGTGGTCTTCGACCCAGTCGAGGATTTCCTGCCGATCCTGGTCATCGCTGACGTCGGCCGAGAGCGCGTGGATGGCGCGCTCCGGGAAGGTTTCGGCCAGTTCATCGCGCGCGGTTTCAAGTGCGTCGGCATCACGCCCGACGATCAGCACATCGGCACCGAAACCCAGCAACTCACGTGCGATTGCCAGGCCAATACCGGCACTGGCACCGGTGACCAAGGCGGTTTGCCCATCCAGGCGCCAACGCTGCGGATTCATGCTGTTTCCTCATCAATGCAGGGTGCAGCGTCCGTGAAGGGACGCTGCAGGAAGATGGGGCTAGGATAGCTGCCTGAGCCCAGCGGAGCATGCCGATGAAGCGTCTTTCCCTGTTGATGGTGCCGTTGCTGCTTGCGCTGGCAGCATGCAGGCCACAAGTGCCGGAGACCGAACGCCCTCCTGAGCCGCAGGCCACCGCATTGCGTGATGCGATGAAGAAGGACCTGGACCAGGCCAAGGCTGCTGCTGCAGCGGCCGAGCAGGCCAGCAAGGCGCAGAAAGCCGAGCTGGATGCAGCGATTGGTGGCACCGATACCGCCAAGTAGCGCGTCACCTGTAATGCCGAGCCATGCTCGGCAACGGGCTCTACCGGGAACGCCCCTGCCGAGCATGGCTCGGCACTACAGGGGATTACCTGGAAAGCTCCTGCCGAGCATGGCTCGGCACTACAGGGGATTACCTGGAAAGCTCCTGCCGAGCATGGCTCGGCACTACAGTGCAGAAACAACAACGCCGCCCTTGGGCGGCGTTCTTGCTGCACATCACACAGGTGCGCTTACAAGCCGCAGAAGCAGTAAGCCAGCGACTTCACCGGTGCACCATTGCGGTCCTTCACTGCGTCTTCGACGAAGCGCAGCTGGGTGTCCAGCTCCGGCATCTGCTTGGCGATCAGCATGCGCGCGACGCCCGAGTCGGCCAGCATCCAGGCGCCGGCGCGGCTGCCGGCGAAGCCGGTCATGAACTGCGCGAACGGGGTAGCTGCCTTCTCGATGTAACGCACGCGGAACTTGTCGCTTTCACCGAGCTTTGCACGCTCCGCCGCATCGGCAACGGCCGCCTTCAGGCCACCGAAGGCATCAACCAGACCGCGCTCCTTGGCCTGCGCACCGCTCCACACGCGGCCGCGTGCGACTTCATCCACCGCTTCAACCGGCTTGTTGCGTGCCGCGGCCACCTTGCCGGTGAAATCGGCATAGCCCTTGTTGATCACCGACTGGATCACCTGGCCAACGGCCGGGTCCATCGGCCGGGTCACATCGAACGCGCCAGCAAAACGGGTGGTACCGACACCGTCGGTGTGCACGCCGATCTTGTCCAGGCTGCGGGCGAAGTTCGGGATCATGCCGAAGATGCCGATCGAGCCGGTGATGGTGGATTCGTCGGCATAGATGCGGTCGGCGTTCATGCTGATCCAGTAACCACCGGATGCGGCCATGTCACCCATCGACACCACCACCGGCTTGCCGGCGGCCTTGAGCGCTTCCACTTCACGGCGGATCTGCTCGGAGGCGAACACTTCGCCACCCGGCGAGTCCACGCGCAGCACCACGGCCTTCACGTCGTCGTCGTCGCGTGCTTCGCGCAGCAATGCCGAGGTCGAAACGCCACCGATGCGGCCGGCCGGCAGGTCGCCGCCAGCGATCTCGCCTTCGGCAACCACCACGGCAACCTGCGGACGCGAATCCATCGGCGAGCGACGTGCGTCGAGCTGGGTCAGGTACTCGCCCAGGCCGATCTGGCGGTAGCCACCGTCAGCATCGCCGTCGGCCACGCCGCGCTCGGTGAGCAGCGCGTCCACTTCTTCGCGGGTCTTCAGGCCATCCACCAGCTTCTGCTGCAGGGCGAAACGGGCCAGGTCACCCTCGGCGGCGGCAATGCCTTCGGGCAGCGTGTCGATGCCGGCAGCCAGCTGCGCGACGTCGAGCTTGCGTGCCTTGGCGATGTCGCCCAGGTAGCGCTGCCACACGTCGTTCATCCAGAACAGGTCGGCTTCCTTGGCCTGCGGCGAGGCGGCATCGAGCACATAGGGCTCAGCGGCGGACTTGAACTCGCCCACCTTGAACAGGTGCACGTCCACGCCCAGCTTGTCCTGCAGACCGCTGCGGAAGTACTGGCGATAGCGCCCCAGGCCTTCCAGCAACAGGCCGCCCATCGGGTCGAGGTAGACCTCATCGGCCTGCGCGGCCAGCAGGTACTGCGACTGGCCCATGTTTTCGCTGAAGGCCACGACGTGCTTCTTGGCCGCACGCAGATCCTGCAGCGCGGCGGTTACTTCACGCATCGAGGCAAAGCCACTGGGCTGCAGCTTGTCCAGTTGCAGCACCACGCGGTTGATCTTCTTGTCGTCCTTGGCCGCTTCGATGGCGCGGATCAGATCGCGCAGCTGCAGCTCTTCGGCATTGGTTTCACCCAGCGCCTTGCCCAGCGCGCGGCTGAGCGGGTCGGTGCTGTACTGCTCGACCAGACGGCCTTCCGGCGCGATCACCAAGGTGGTGCCTTCCTGCAGCACGGTCGTCGACGAAGCGCCCTTGCCCACGGCGACCATCAAACCGATCAGGATCAGGAACAGCAAGCCGAAGAACAGCAGGTTGAGGATCAACCGGCGGGTGAAGTTCATCACGTCCCAGATGCCGATGAAGAAGCTGGCAACGGGATTGCGGCGTGGCACTGGAGGGGGATTCATGGACGCTCCGATTGGGGCTGGTTGCAAGTCAGGATACGCATAACCGGACGCTGCCGGCATGGCCTTTAAGTCAGGGGGCAGCCTGGGTGATCAGCCGACCGCTGCTGACCCGCAGCCGCCAACCCAGCAACACCGCAGCCACGGTCAAACCAATGATCAGGCCGATCCACATGCCCTGCGGCCCCCAGCCCAGCCCCAGTCCAAGCCCGGCACCGACCGGCATGCCCACGCCCCAATAGGCGAACATGGCAATGAACATCGGCACGCGGGTGTCCTTGAGCCCACGCAGAGCACCGGCCGACAACACCTGGATGCCATCGGGGATCTGGAAGGTGGCCGCGTACAACAGCAGGGTGGAGGCCAGCGCGGCCACCGCAAGGTCGTCGGTATACAGCCCCACCACCGCGTCATGGCCGAGCAACAAGGCGGTGATCGACACCACCTGGGTCACCAGCACGATGGCATAGCCCGCCCAGGTGGCACGGCGCACGCCCAGCGGATCGTTGCTGCCGACCGCATGGCCGACGCGCACGGTGGTGGCCTCGGCCACGCCCATCGGGATCATGAAGCACAGCTGCGCCACGTTGATCGCGATCTGGTGGGCGCTGGCCTCGGTGGCACCGATACGGCCGATCAGCAGCGCGGTGATGATGAACAAACCGCCTTCCATCAGCACGGTGATGCCGATCGGCAGGCCGGTACGCAGCAGGTCCCAGATCGCGCGCGGGCGCGGCAGTTCGAAATGACTGAACAGCTGCAGGTGGGCGAAGCGCTTGGTGGTCCACAGGTAGGTGGCGAAGGCCAGCGCCTGCACCCACATGGTCACCGAGGAGGCGATGCCCAGGCCTGCGGCACCGAGCTCGGGGAAGCCGAACTTGCCGTTGCACAGCGCGTACCCCAAGGGCCCGAGCACCAGCAGGCCGCCGAAACCGATCAACATGGTCGGCAAGGTCCAATGCATGCCTTCACTGAGGTAGCGCATGCAGAAGTACAGGGTCAGCGCCGGCACACCCCAACGGATGGCATGCAGGAAGTCGGTGGCACCGGGCACGATTTCCGGCGCGATACCAAACGCTGGCAGGAACGCCGGCACCACGCTCAGGAACAGGAACATCAGCGCGCTCAGGCCCACGCCCAACCACAGTGCCTGGCGGAACAGCGGGCCGATCTCACGGTCACGGCCAGCGCCGTGCAGCTGCGACACCGAGGCGGTGAGCGAGATCAAGGTGCCGATCGGCACCAGCATCGGCAGCCATAGCAGGGCCGTGCCAATGCTGACCGCAGCAAAGGTATCGGTGCCATGGTGGCCGGCGATGGTGTTGTCGACAAAGGCAATAAGACCGGTGGAAACGTGGCCCAGCACCAACGGCAGGGCGAGCAGTCCGGTCGTCCGCACTTCTTGCATGAAGCGCGGCGTAGCGGGAGACATGGACATAAAACACAGGGACGCGGACTACGGCCGGCGCAGGAAGCGCACAGATGCCGGGTCGCGGAGTGTGCCTATTCTACCGTGGCAAGGTTGCTACGGCCCCGCACCGCGGATGAACGGATGGCGTGCTGTCGCACAGCGCGGTAGTCAGTGCCCGACTTTCTCGCGCAGCCAGGCATCGCGTTGTGCCGGTGCCAAGGCCAGCAACTGGGTGCGCAGTTCTTCACGTTGCTGCGGCGGAGTCCGCTGCGAAATCAGGCTCAGCTGTTCCAGCTGGGCGGCATCGAGTTGTCGCAGCAGCGCAATCACCGGCTCGCGCTCAGCCGCCGGCAGGTAGCCGAACAGCGGCTGCAGGCGCGGATACAACACACCCAACTGCGGACCCAGCAACCAACCATCGCGGTGCATCTGGTCGATGGCCATATAGCGCGCACGCAGGGCCTGGCGCTGTGCGTCCGGCAGCGCGGCGATTGCCCCCGCCGCCTGGCGGATGCGCTGTTGTTCGCTGGCCGGCAGTGCCTGCCAGGCTGCGTAGCGGCTACGGAGCTCGCGCTTCTGCGCTGGGCTCATCGAGGCCCAGGCATTGCGCGTGCTGACCACGCTGGCACTGCCGGTCGTGGTCGGCAGCCCCGGCAAAGCGGTCGGCGCAGCCGCCTGCAGCGGCAGCGCAACGACGAGGATCAGGCCCGCCAGAACAGACTTACTCATCGGCATCGGCTGTCTCCAGCGCTGCACCGGCCGGTTCCGGACGGCTGGGTTGCGGCTGCGACTCGTCCACCGGGATCGGGCCACCGGCTGCATACCAGGCATGGAAGTCGGCATCGCGGGCCGTGTCCAACGCAGGATCGGCCAGCATGGCCGCATCGGCGGCCGCATGTGGGTCTTCGCCCGGCCCGGCCGGGGGACTGTCGTCAGGCAGCGATTCCACCTGCACCGGACCGTTGTCGACCAGCCCATTGCCAGCATCCGGGTCAGTGCTGACCACCGTATGCGAACGCCACCACCACAGCGCGACCACTGCCAGCAACAGCAGCGGCAGGCACAGCAGCAGCCAGGTGCGCAACGTCCAGGGTTTGGCCGGTTTGCGTCGCGGCGCCGGCTTGCGGCGACGCTCCTCTTCCACGCGCGGGCTGTTGCCAGCGGTAGTGGGCGCAGCGGCTGCGGCGGGCAAGGCGCCGGTAATCACCGAATCGCGCAGCTGTTCGAGTTGCTGCAGGCGCGGCGGCGACAGGTCGCGGATCAGCGCCTGCACCTGCTCGGCCAAGGCCCGCCAGCTTGCGGCATCCGGGTGACCATCTGCATCCACCGGACAGGCGCCCGCCAGGGCCTGCCGATAGGCAGTGGCGTCAACGCCCAGCACCGTCGAAGCCGCTGTTTCATCCAGGCCGGCGCCAATCCGCAGCAACAAGGCCAGGCGTTCACCTGCTGCCAGCGTGCCCAGGTGTGCGAAGGCCTGCTCCCAGTTGCCCGGGCTGGTCGGCTTCAGCAACTGCGGGGTGCTGCACAGCAGGCCCCAGAAGCGGGCCGGCCATTCAACCATCAGCAGCTGCGCTGCATGGCCGGCAAACGCACGCATGGCCACGGCCACGGCGCGTTCACCGACGGCGGCATCGCCAGCCTGCAGCTCGGCAACGACCAGGGCGCGGCGTTCCACCCCGCGCAAGAAGGCGGACAGAGCATTGGCTGCGGCCGGCGAAAGAGGGGCTGGTGCAGCCATCATGTGAACTCCGTCATGCCGTGATGATACCGAGCGCACACCCTGCTGCCGACGCCCCAAGGCAGCAGCGGACCGATTCCGCAAGCCGCTGCAACAACTTGTGCACAGCGTCAATACGCTGTGACAAGCGACCCATGCACGCCGCCGTGAGACTGTATTTCTTTTTTGTTTCACGGATAAGTTATTGATTTTTATTGAATATCTTATGTGGCTATTTTTTGACCAAGTTGACCCAAAGGCTTGCTCCATCGCCCTGAACGCGTGGAGCACATTACTCACCCACAGAGTTATCCACAGGATGTGTGGATAACAATAAATCTCCAAGCGCAGCCAGCGTTTACGCCGCATTTATGCAGGACTTCACAGCATCACGATGACGGTGAATGGAGCCAGCCAAGTCGTCGGCTGCGGCTAAACTTGTCCCATGCCTGACTGCCCCACCCTGCGCCTTGCCCTGCCGGTGCCCCTGCCACAGCTGTTCGACTACCTGCCTCCGGTCGGCAGCCCCGCGCCCGAGGTTGGTGATGTGGGACGTCGGTTGCGTGTGCCATTTGGTCCGCGCGAGCTGGTCGGGGTAGTCGAGGCCATCGGCCACAGCGATGACCCGGCGACCTTGCGACCGGCCCTGCAATGGCTGGATGACGCCGCGCTGATCGGTGGTGAGCTCAGCGCCTCGCTGCGCTGGCTGGCGCGCTACACCCACGCCCCACTGGGCGAGGTGATCGCCACCGCGCTGCCAGCGCACCTGCGCCGCGGCGAGCCGCTGGCCGATACCCACGGCTGGGCCTGGGAACTGACCGAGTCAGGCCGCGCCGGTTACGCGCGTCTGCGCAGCGGTACCCGCCCGCAGCGCTTGGCCTCGCTGCTGCTCGACGGTCCCGTCAATGAAGACCTGCTGGACGATCAGCTGGAGGACTGGCGCAGTGCCGCCCGCGCGCTGTCGAAGCGTGAACATGCGCGACGGATCGAAGTCGCGGCGGTGATTCCGCAGCCGCGCATCGTCGCCGGCCCGGTGCCGAACCCGCAGCAGCAAGAAGCGATCGACGCGCTGCAGGCGGCCGAGGGTTTCCAGCCCTTCCTGCTCGATGGCGTCACCGGCAGCGGCAAGACCGAGGTCTACCTGCAGGCCATCTGCCACTGCCTGCAGCAAGGCAAGCAGGCACTGGTACTGGTGCCGGAGATCGGCCTGACCCCGCAGACCCTGCACCGTTTCCGCAGCCGTCTGGGCATTCCAGTGCATGCGCTGCATTCGGGCTTGAACGACAACGAACGTGCACGCGTCTGGGCCGCCGCCTCGCGCGGTGAAGCACGGGTGATCGTCGGTACCCGTTCGGCGATTTTCACACCACTGCCGCAGGCCGGCCTGATCGTCATCGACGAAGAGCATGACGGCAGCTACAAGCAGCAGGACGGCATCCGTTACCACGCACGCGATTTCGCCATGGTGCGCGGCAAGGCGCTGAATGTTCCGGTGGTGCTGGGCAGTGCAACGCCATCATTGGAATCCCTGCACAACGCACGCAGCGGTCGCTACACGCACCTGCGCCTGCAGCAACGCGCCGGTGATGCCAAGCCGCCGGGCGTGCGCGTGTTCGACGTGCGCAAGCGGCCGCTGCAGGATGGCCTGTCACCGGAAGTGCTGGTCGGCATCGAGCAGCACCTGAAGGCAGGCAGCCAGGTGTTGGTGTTCAAGAACCGACGCGGCTACGCGCCGGTGCTGCTCTGCCATGACTGCGGCTGGACCGCGCCGTGCAAGCGCTGCAGCACGCCGCTGCACAAGACACCAATGACCGTGCACGGTGGCGGCCGCCGCCTGCAATGCCACCACTGCGGCGCGCGCCAGCCGGTGCCACTGGCCTGCCCGGATTGCGCCAGCCTGGCGCTGCAGCCGCAGGGCATTGGTACCGAGCGTCTGGAAGAACGCCTGCTGCAGTTGTTCCCGGATTACCCGGTACTGCGCATCGACCGCAGCACCACCGCCCGCCGCGATGCACTGGAGCAGACACTGGCGACGCTGGGCGATCAACCCGGCATCCTGGTCGGCACGCAGATCCTGGCCAAGGGCCACGATCTGCCGAAGCTGACCCTGGTGGTCGTGGTCGGCATCGATGAAGGCCTGTTCTCGGCCGACTTCCGCGCCAGCGAAAAACTGGCGCAGCAGCTGATCCAGGTCGCCGGCCGCGCCGGTCGCGCGGAACGCCCCGGCGAGGTCTGGCTGCAGACCCACCATCCGGACAATGCGCTGCTGCATACGCTGGTCAACGGTGGCTACCACGCCTTCGCCGATGCCGAACTGCTGCAGCGTGAGGCCGCTGGATTTCCGCCATTCGCACACATGGCCATGCTGCGTGCCGAGGCAAAGCAGGTGGAGCAGGCCAATGAATTCCTCGCCGCGCTCAAGCAGCTGCTTCCCAAGCACAACGACCTTGAACGCTTTGGACCGATGCCTGCACCGATGCCACGCCGTGCTGGCTTCCAGCGCACGCAGTTGCTGTTGTCGGCCGGGCAGCGGCGCCCCTTGCACGCAGCGCTGGATGGCTTGATGGTGCAGGCCTATGGCCTGCCGCAGGCGCGCCGCGTGCGCTGGTCGCTGGATGTGGACCCGATGGATCTGTACTGATCTCGTGCTTTGTGGGAGCGACGCGAGCCGCGAAGCTGAAAATGCACGTGATCCCGGTAGAGCCCCGGCCATCGAGGGAGGGGCGTTTACCCGAAATCCACATCCCCGCCAGGGTCGGCCCGAAGCGGCGATTTGTTGAAAAAGGCAAAAAGATACGG
>NZ_JBXFWF010000098.1:0-11434 GCF_056854515.1 Stenotrophomonas sp. STEN063 | reverse complement strand
GTTTTTCCCCACCACTGGGATGTCCTGTCTAAAAATCCCACCGGGGGAGTGGACCCGGCACGCGCAGCGTGCCGGGCGCGGAGGCAGGGTGTGCTTGACCAGCCATTCGGCTGTTGAAAGGGCGCTTCTTTTGGTTAGCTTTTCTTTGCACAAGCAAAGAAAAGTAACTCGCTCCCCGAAGGGGAGTGAAAGCCCTTGATCCACCGCTCTTTGTACAATAAGCCGCATAGCGCCATCACATCCGGAACACACCAAACCGCGTGTCCTGTACAGGCGCATTGAGACTGGCCGCCAAGGCCAGCCCAAGCACCCTGCGCGTATCCGCCGGATCAATCACCCCGTCATCCCACAAACGCGCACTCGCGTAATACGGATGACCCTGCTGCTCGAACTGATCACGGATCGGCTGCTTGAACGAATCTTCCTCTTCGGCCGACCACGCACCACCCTTGGCTTCGATGCCATCACGCTTGACCGTGGCCAACACACTGGCGGCCTGCTCGCCGCCCATCACCCCGATCCGCGCATTCGGCCACATCCAGAGGAAGTGCGGCGAATACGCACGACCGCACATGCCGTAATTGCCGGCGCCGAACGAACCACCGATCACCACCGTGTACTTCGGCACGCGTGCATTGGCCACCGCCATGACGAGCTTTGCGCCGTCCTTGGCAATACCACCGTGCTCGTACTTGCGCCCGACCATGAAGCCGGTGATGTTCTGCAGGAACAGCAGCGGGATATTGCGCTGGCAACACAGCTCGATGAAGTGCGCCCCCTTCAGCGCGGACTCCGAGAACAGGATGCCGTTGTTGGCGATGATGCCGACCGGATGGCCATGCACATGCGCGAAACCGGTGACCAAGGTGTTGCCATAGCGCGGCTTGAATTCATCGAAACGCGAACCATCGACGATGCGTGCGATCACTTCGCGCACGTCGTAGGGCTTGCGCGTGTCGCTGGGGATAACCCCGTACAGTTCCTGCGCGTCATGCAGCGGCGCCTCGCTGGCCTGCAGCGCAACACCTGCATCGGGCTTGCGCCAGTTCAAGTTGGCGATGATGGAACGCACCCGTGCCAGTGCCTGCAGGTCGTTGTCGGCCAGATGGTCGGCAACGCCGGAGATGCGCGTATGCACGTCGGCACCGCCCAGTTCTTCGGCACTGACCACTTCGCCGGTTGCCGCTTTCACCAGCGGCGGGCCGCCAAGGAAGATAGTGCCCTGTTCCTTGACGATGACGGTTTCATCGCTCATCGCCGGCACATAGGCGCCGCCGGCGGTGCAGCTGCCCATCACGCAGGCGATCTGCGGAATGCCCTGTGCCGACAGGTTGGCCTGGTTGTAGAAGATGCGGCCGAAATGATCGCGGTCGGGGAAGACTTCATCCTGCAGTGGCAGGAAGGCGCCACCGGAGTCGACCAGGTAGATGCAGGGAAGACGGTTTTGCTGGGCGATTTCCTGCGCACGCAGATGCTTCTTCACCGTCACCGGGTAATAGGTGCCGCCCTTGACCGTGGCATCGTTGGCGACGATCAGGCATTCGACCCCGGAGACGCGGCCGATGCCGGCGACCATGCCAGCGCCGGGCACCGGATCGGCGTACATGCCGTGCGCGGCCAGCGGCGCGACCTCCAGGAAGGGGCTGCCGGGATCGAGCAGGGCATCGATACGCTCGCGCACCAACAGCTTGCCGCGCGCACTGTGCTTGGCCCGGGCTGCATCGCTGCCGCCGCGCGCGGTGGCTTCAAGTGTGGCGCGCAGATCATCGACCTGGGCCTGCATCGCGGCGCGGTTGGCTTCGAAGCTGTCACTGCCGGGTTGCAGCTGGGAGGTGAGTACGGTCATGGCCGAGGTCCTGGATTTTTATCTTCCTTCGCCCTTCGGGAGAAGAGCCTGTCCCCGCGAAGGCGGGGATGCCCCGAAAGGGGCGGATGAGGGTAGGGACGCAGCCTGCAACTATCTGTTCCTGCAGTGGCTTCGCCGCCGACCCTCACCCCAACCCCTCTCCCGGAGGGAGAGGGGCTAAAGCGGATTCATGCGGTCTTCTGGAACAACTCCCGCCCAATCAACATGCGGCGGATCTCCGAAGTACCAGCACCAATCTCATACAACTTGGCATCACGCCACAAGCGCCCGGCCGGGTACTCGTTGATATAGCCGTTGCCGCCGAGGATCTGGATCGCTTCACCGGCTGCCCAGGTCGCCTTCTCTGCCGAGTAAAGAATCGCGCCGGCCGCATCCTGACGCGTGGTGCGGCCCTGGTCGCAGGCCTTGGCTACTGCGTACACGTAAGCGCGGCAGGCATTGAGACCAACATACATATCGGCCAGCTTGGCCTGGATGAGCTGGAAGGTGCCGATCGCTTCGCCGAACTGCTTGCGCTCATGCACGTAGGGCAGCACCACATCCAGCGCCGCCGACATCAAGCCCAGTGGGCCGCCGGACAACACCACGCGCTCGTAGTCCAGGCCGGACATCAACACCTTGACGCCACCACCAACCGCACCCAGCACGTTCTCGACCGGCACTTCGCAGTCCTGGAACACCAGCTCGCAGGTGTTGGACGAACGCATGCCCAGCTTGTCCAGCTTCTGCGCGGTGGAGAAGCCCTTCATGCCCTTTTCGATGATGAAGGCGGTGATGCCGCGCGAGCCGGCGTCCGGGTCGGTCTTGGCATAGACGATCAGGACATCGGCATCGGGACCGTTGGTGATCCACATCTTGTTGCCGTTGAGCACGTAGTGATCACCGCGCAGCTCGGCGCGCAGCTTCATCGACACCACGTCAGAGCCGGCGCCTGGTTCGCTCATCGCCAAAGCACCGACATGTTCGCCGCTGCACAGCTTGGGCAGGTACTTGTGCTTCTGTGCTTCGCTGGCGTTCTTGCGCAGTTGGTTGAGGCACAGGTTGGAATGCGCGCCATAGGACAGGCCGATGCCGCCGGAAGCGCGCGAGATTTCCTCCATCGCCACCACATGCGCCAGGTAGCCCATGCCGCTGCCGCCGTATTCTTCTTCCACGGTCATGCCCAGCAGGCCCTGTTCGCCAAGCTGGCGCCAGAGCTGGTTGGGGAAGTGGTTGCTGGCGTCGGCTTCGGCGGCCAGCGGCGCGATGTGGGCGGCGGCAAACTGCGCCACGCTTTCGCGCAGCATGTCGATTTCTTCGCCCAGATCAAAATTCAGGGTGGGGACGTGCATGGCTGGCTCCGGTACTGCTTGGCGATAAGGGGCGCACCGGGTTGGGGGGACGGGCAGGCCGTCGGCACGGGCGTTTGCGCGCAGCCTAACGGCTCCCGGCTAAAAAGTGAATACAAATTCAAAAATTGAACATAGAATCAACAAATGGCTTACAAGCGCTCGGAATTGATGGAAAAACGGCTGGCGGGCAACCGCGAGCGGATCCTGGCTGCTGCCCGCCGGCTGGTCGCCGCAGGCGGCTATCGCAATGCGCCGATCACCGCGGTGGCGGCCGAGGCGGGGGTATCGACCGGGCTGATCTACCGGCACTTCCCGTCCAAGGCCGAGCTGTTCGTGGAGGTGCTGACCTTCGCCGTGGAGCACGAGCTGGAGATCCTCGCCGCCATCGCCGATGAGCCCTTGCCGGCGCCGCAGCGGCTGCAGTTGGCGGTGGCTTCGTTCGTGCGACGCGCCATGGCCGGTCCGGGCCTCGCCTATGCCTTCATCGCCGAGCCGGTCGACCCGGAAGTGGAGGCCGAGCGCATCCGTTGCCGGCGGCTGTTCGGTGACGTGTTCAAGCGCATCCTTGAAGACGGCGTGCGCGCTGGCGAGCTGCCGGCGCAGGACCTGGAAATCAGCGCGGCCTGCATCGTTGGTGCCTTCACCGAAGCCCTGGTCGGGCCGACCGCGCCCAGCCGCGATGGCCTGCGCGATGGCGAACATCTGGTCGCTGCGATCAGTGCGCTATGCCTGCGCGCAGCCGGTGCGCCGCTGCCGCACTGAGTGCTGTAACCACCTTGGGATGCTGCATTGCCGCACTTTTGCGCGTGTTCATGGGCATTGCGGGAGCAGGCGGACGCTGGTCTATACTCGCCCAGCAGCTGCTGGTCCACCGACAACTCGCCCGGGGTGATGAGACGTGCGGAATTACGACCTTGAGTTCCTGAAACGCTTTTCCATCGTGATCGCCATCCTGGCCGTCATCACGATTGGCTTGATCATCTTCGCGTCCTACCTGCAGCACGTCATTCCCAAGGAAGTGTCGCCGACCGCGACCAAACGCATCGAGCAACGCATTGCACCCATCGGTGCGGTGTACGCCGGTGCTACCGGTGCGTCGGCGCAGGCAGCCGCCGCCGCTGCAGCAGCAGCTGCTGCGGCCGCCAGCGGGGCCTACGGTGGCACCCTGGACGGCAAGACCATCTTCGACAGCCTGTGCACTGCCTGCCACACCACCGGCGTGGGCAACGCGCCAACCCTGGACCACAGCCACTGGGACAAACGCCTGGCGCAGGGCAAGGACACCCTCTACAAGCACGCCATCGAGGGCTATACGGGCCCGGACGGCGGCATCATGCCGCCCAAGGGCGGCAATGCCGGGCTCAGCGAGGAGCAGATCCACGCCACCGTGGACTGGATGCTGGCCAATCTGAAATAGAAAGCCGCCAGACTCACGCAGCTGGCAATAGACCCGATTGCTGCAGAATAGCCGGCGCCGCCCCACCAGGGCGGCGCTTTGTGTTTCCGTCTTCCCCGGAGTGCGTCCATGCGTTGTACCCCTAGCTTGCTTGCCCTGGCCTTGGCTGCCGCCTGTTCCGGCGCGGCGCTGGCTGCCCCTTCCAAGTCTGTCGTACTACCGATCGGCAGCGTGCAGGGCACGACCGACCATAGCCCGTATGCGGGCAAGACCGTCACCATCGAGGGCGCGGTGACCGCCGATATGCGCGATGGCCTGGGCGGCATCTTCGTGCAGGACGCAGGTGATGGTGATGCCGCCACTTCCGATGGCTTGTTCGTGCGACTGCCCAAGGAACAGGCCGTGCAGGTCGGCCAGTGGCTGCGCATCACCGGCACCGTCGAGGAGCAAGCTGCCGGCAAGAGCGAGCAGGGCCTGACCACGCTGCAGGCGCAGACCATCAGCCCGGCCGCAGCGCGGCCCGTACCGGCGGCGCTGGTGTTGACCGATGTCCCCGCCAACTGGGAAGCATTGGAAGGCATGCAGGTGCGCATTCCGACCGGCCTGACCGTGGCTGGCCAGGACCAGCTCTCACGCTATGGTGAACTGACCGCTGCCTTCGGCGGCCGCCTGTGGCAGCCCAGCGAAGTGGCCGCCGCCGGCAGCCCTGAACAAGCCGCGGTGATTGCCGACAACAACCGCCGTCGCCTGCGCCTGGACGATGCCAGCGGCAAGCGCGATCCGGGCGCGGTGCCGTATCTGGCGCCGGACCAGCTGCTGCGCAGCGGCGCGCAGCTGCGCGAGGTGCAGGGCATCGTCGACCAGCGTTTCGATGGCGGCTATCGGCTGCAGCTGACCGCCCCGGTTGCCGTGGATGCCGAGCGTCCGCAGCAGCCACCGACGGTGGCTGGCGGCCTGCGCATCGCTGCGTTCAATCTGGAGAATTACTTCAATGGCGACGGCAAGGGCGGCGGCTATCCGACCCTACGTGGCGCCAAGACCGCCGAACAGCAGGCGGCGCAGCAGGCCAAGCTGATCACCACCATCGGCAGCCTCAATGCCGACGTTGCTGCGCTGATGGAACTGGAGAACGACGGCTACGGCCCGGGCTCGGCGATCGATCAGTTGGTGCGCGCGCTCAATGCCGCGCAGGGCAAGGATGGCGATTGGCGCTTCGTCGATGCCGGCAAGGGCCCGGGCGACAACCCGATCCGCGTCGGCATCATCTACCGCGCCTCAAGGGTGAGCCCGGTCGGCAAGCCGGCGGTGCTGGAGCGCGAGCCGTTTGGCGAACGCAGTCGCGTGCCGTTGGCACAGGCCTTCCGCATGGGTCGCAAGGGCACGCCGTTCGTGGTGGTAGCCAACCACTTCAAGTCCAAGGGCTGCTCGGAAGCGAGCGGTGAAAATGCCGACCGCAATGACGGGCAGGGCTGCTGGAACGCCACCCGCGTGGAATCGGCCAAGTTGCTGCACAGCTGGCTGCAGGAAGATCCGACCGGCAGCGGCAGCCGTGATGCGGTGCTGCTGGGCGACTTCAACGCCTATGCGATGGAAGACCCGATCCGCACCTTGAATGCCGACGGCTGGCAGGACGCGTTCAAGGTTGCCGGTGTGCAGCAGCCTTACAGCTACGTCTACAACGGCATGACCGGTCGCCTGGACCACGCGCTGCTGAGCCCGGGCATGGCCGCGCGGCTGAAGGGCGCGGCCGAGTGGCATATCAATGCCGACGAGGCCGACGAGGTTGGTTACCAGGGCCGCAATGTGCCGGGGCCGTGGCGCAGCTCGGACCATGATCCGTTGTTGCTGGGGTTTGAGCCGTAAGGCTGGAAGCTAGAAGCTAGAAGCTAGAAGCTTAAGAGCACCCCTCCCCAACCCTCCCCTTGCCAGCGGCGAAGGGGGGGGGGCGGTTTTCTGCCGCCCTTTGCCGCAGGCAAGGGGAGGGCCGGGGAGGGGTGCCTTTGCTTTTGCCAAAAGCCAGCAGAACCCTCAAAACGTCCCGCGCGCAATCAAACCGATCGCCACCACCGCCAGCGCCAGGCCAACCCGGTTCCACACGCTGGTCTTCTCGCCGAACACCAGCACGCCGACCAGCGCACCCAGGCACACCACGCCAATATTCATGCCTGCGAAAATCGTCGCCGGGCTGTGCGGCAACGCCTGGTGCGCACGCACGTAAAACAGAATGTTGCCGAAGTTGAGCAGCCCGAGCAGCAGGCCAAAACCCAGATTGCCCAGCGTCAACCTGCTCTTGCCGCTGACATGCCGCTGCAGCTGCCACACAAGCATCAGCACGAAGGCGATGCCGAAGCTCACCAGCAAGGCGGCGGTGGAGGGCGTTCCGGCCGCAGCCACCTGCTTGAGCAGGATGTCGATCAAGGCAAAGCCGGCCCATACGCCCAGCAACCAACCCCAGCTGGAGCCCGAGCGTTCTGCCTTTCCGCCATCACGCGCGGTTACGCCAACGATGGCCAGCAGGCCCAATCCCAGCCCAGCCAGTTTCCAGCCATTGGCCTGTTCGCCAAACAGCAGGAAGGCGGCCGCCAACGACAGCAGCAAGGACAGGCGCTGGGCCACGTCGCTGCGCACGATGCCGGCCTCGCGCACCGCGCGGGCCAGTACCAGGAAGATGCCGGGCAGCGCCACGGCAAGGCCAAGCAGCGCCAGCCACGGCGTATGCCCGCTCTGCAGCGACTGCAAGGAAGGTTTGAGCAACAGCAGCGACAGCACGCTGGCGGCGAGATAGTTCCAGGTCACCGCCTGGGCGATATCGACGCCGCGGCGTGGCGCCAGTTTCAGCAGCACCGATACCAGAACACTGCAGATCACACTCAGGACAAGGAAATGCATGGATTTGGGCAGTTGTGAAGGGCAGGCGTGAAGCCGCCGGACGGGGCCGCTATTATGGCCACATGCAAACTCTCCCATTCCCCCACGAATCGGCGATGCTGATGCTGGACGGCCCGGCCGGTCCGCTGGAAGTCGGCGTCGACCTGCCCGATGGCGAGTCCGCCGCGCGTCCGATCATCGCCGTCATCTGCCACCCGCTGTCCATCGAGGGCGGCAGCATGCACAACAAGGTGGTGACCATGGTCTCGCGCGCGCTGCGCGACCTGGGCATCACCACCGTGCGTTTCAACTTCCGCAGCGTCGGCGCCTCGGTTGGCACCTACGACAATGGTGAAGGCGAAGCCGACGATCTGCGCGCGGTGGTCAACTGGGTGCGCAGTGAGCGTCCGGATGCCGCATTGTGGCTGGCCGGTTTCAGCTTTGGCGCCTATGTGTCGCTGCGCGCTGCCGCGCAGCTGCAACCGCAGGCCTTGATCTCGATCGCACCACCGGTTGGCCGCCGCACCTGGGACTTCTCCGAAGTGCAGCCGCCGGCCAACTGGCTGGTAGTGCAGGGCGATGCCGACGAAGTGGTCGATGCACAAGGCGTGTACCAGTGGCTGGAATCGCTGCCGAATCCGCCGCAGCTGGTGCGCATGCCGGACACCTCGCATTTCTTCCACCGCAAGTTGATCGACCTGCGCGGCGCCATCCAGCATGAAGTGCGGCGCTGGCTGCCTGACGGCAGCAACTGAGCATGGATGCAATGACCCCCTCACAACGCTACGCCGCCGGCGTGGCCCGCGGCGATTGGCGCGACGATGTCGCCCAGCATGCGGCGCTGGCCGAGCTGGACCGCATCCACCTGGCCATTGTTGACAGTGCGCAGGACGGCTGGCTGGACCGGCTGTCGGCGTTCTGGAAGAAGCCCGAGCCGGTCAAGGGCCTGTATTTCTGGGGAGGTGTTGGCCGCGGCAAGACCTTCCTGGTCGATCTGTTCTATGACGGCCTGCCGATCGAGCAGAAGTACCGCACCCACTTCCATCGTTTCATGCGCGGCATCCACGAGCAGCTGCATGAGCACCAGGGGCAAAGCGATCCACTGGCGAAGATCGCCCAGCAATGGCGCGACAAGCTGCGGGTGCTGGTGCTGGACGAATTCTTCGTCACTGATATCGGCGATGCGATGTTGCTGGGACGCCTGCTGGAGCGGTTGTTCGCCGAGGGCGTGACTCTGGTGACCACCTCCAATACGGCGGTGGAGAACCTCTACCTCAATGGTCTGCAGCGCGACAGCTTCCTGCCGGCGATTGCCTTGCTGGAGAAGTACTGCGTCGAACTGTATGCCGAAGGCACCGAGGATTACCGCATGCGTGCGCTGACCCGTTCGCCGGTATATCGCGCGCCGTTGGATGCGGAAAGCGATGCCTGGCTGGCCGGGCGCTGGAAGGAGCTGAGCGGTGCCGAAGAAGCACGCGGCGGCAATATCCAGATCGAGGGCCGCAAGATTCCGGTGCGTGGCCGTGGCAAGAGCATTGCCTGGTTTGATTTCAGCGCGTTGTGCGAAGGCCCGCGTGGGCCGTCGGACTACATCGAGATCGCCCGCGAGTTCACCACCGTGCTGCTCGGTGGCATACCGCACTTCGATCGCCTCAACGAAGATGCCGCGCGCCGCTTCGTTAACCTGATCGATGAGTTGTACGACCGCCAGGTCAACCTGGTCTGCACTGCCCAGGACGCACCGCCGCTGCTGTACAGCGGCACCCGCCTGGCCGGCGCCTTCGAGCGCACCGCCAGCCGCCTGATCGAGATGCAGAGCGCCGAGTACCTGGGCACCGCGCACAGGAATTGACCCTGTGGTGCCGAGCCATGCTCTGCACTACGCTTCGAGCCCCTCTCCTGCTTGCGGGGTGAGAGGGGCAGCTTGCGAACCAACGGTTCGCTGCCCATCGAACACCCTTGCGTCAGCGCAAGGGCCGGGGCGCGGAGCGGGGGTTGGGGTGAGGGCAGCTTTTCGCTGGTAAAGCCTCTGCCGAGCATGGCTCGGCACTACAGCAGCGCTACCGGTAAAGCCTGAAGATCAAAAGCCAACCCCTCCCCAACCCTCCCCTTGGCCTGCGGCCAAAGGGAGGGGGCATTAACCCCACTCCCCATTCCCATCCGTTCCTATCCCCGTACGCCGCATCACGCGGCCAGCATGGGAGCAGGGATCATGGCTAGCGCAAAGGGTTCAAACCGGCCGGCGGTTCGCAACATGGCATTGGCTGCGGCGGTAACGTTGCTGGTCGGCCTGCCGGTAATAGCGGCGGTCCGCCATACCCCGTTCCCGGTGACCGACAAGACCGACAAGACCGGCGACCTCAAGGCGCCAACCACGCAACGCACGCGCCAGACCCAGCCCAACTTCCGTGCGCCGAACGCCACGGTCTGCAGCGACACGCCGGTACTGCGCGAGGTCGCCGATCCAAGCCCCAGGCCGCAGCAGCACGACATCGCGGCGGGCGAGGTGCGTATGCGCAAGAGGGACAGCTACAGGACGGACACGAAGATGATGGTGCCCATGCCAGCACCCGCGGCGCCGCCACCTCCACCGTCGTTGGCAGTCCGCGCCGAGGCTGCTGCCGACGCAGGCTACTCTGCCGCGGAAATGCCGATGGCCTCGATCACCAGCACTGGCAGCGTGCGCCAGCAGCAGGCACCAGTCACCGCCGGTGTCGTTGACGACAACGCCGACTTCACTGCGTTCCAGCAGTTCCTGCAGCGGCATGAAGAAGCCAACAATCTTGGCCGCGACGTCAGCGTGCGCCAGCGCTTGCAGGTGGTCGATGCGCAGGGCCGACCGGTGCCGGACGCAGAGGTGGCGGTCACCGCCCGCAACGGCGCGCGGATGTGGGCGCGCACCGATGCCGGTGGCCAGGTATGGGTGCATCCCAATGCCTTCGATGACCGCGATTCAGCCAGCTACCAGGTACAGGTGCGGCGCGACGGCAAGACCGTGACCTCGGCCCTGCAACGCGGACAGAGGAACGCAGTGCAGGTGGTGGTGGCCGATGCCCCGCTGCCGGCGCGGGCCAAGCTCGACCTGGTGTTCATGGTCGACGCCACCGGCTCGATGGCCGATGAGATCGACAAGCTGCGTGACTCGCTGCAGGGCATCGTCCGTGACATTGCCCAGCTGCCGTCCAACCCGGACATCTGCCTGGGGCTGGTGACCTACCGCGACCGTGGCGACGAGTACTTCGTGCGGGGTTGGGACCTGAGCAACAACGTTGCCGGCTTCCAGAACGTGCTCGATGGCGTGCGCGCAAATGGTGGCGGCGATTACCCGGAAGCAATGAACGAGGCCTTCGACCATGCCGTGCAGGCGATAAGCTGGCGTGGTGCCTCGACCACGCGCCTGCTGGTGTCGCTGGCCGATGCGCCGCCGCACATGGATTACCCGCAGCCGCGCTACGAACAGACCATGCTGGCCGCGCTGGGCAAGGGCATCAAGGTGTTGAGCGTGGCGGCATCCGGCCAGGACACCACCGGTGAGATCGCACAGCGGCAGATCGCCCAGTACACCGGCGGGCGTTTCATCTTCCTGACCTACAAGGACGCCAGTGATCCTTCCAGCGGCCCGGGTAGTGAGACCGTGCATGAGGTGGAGAACTATTCGGTCGACACCCTGGACAAGCTGGTGGTGAAGCTGGTGCGCGAGGAGCTGGCGCAGCTGCCGAAGGGCTGAGCTGTGCTCCCTCCCTCGAGCATGGCTCGGCACTAGGCTCCCTCCCTTTGGCGAAGCCAAGGGGAGGGTTGGGGAGGGGTAGGCTTTTGCGGCCTTCCAGCATTGCCAGCTTCGCGGCTTACGCCGCTCCCACAAAGCGAGGTCCTGTAGTGCCGCGCCCCCCTCGGGCAGCGTGTAACCGGCACGCCCCCGACCCGCCAGGCACGGGCACAACCCAAGCACGGCGTATTGCGATTAGGCCACCC
>NZ_JBXFWF010000097.1:0-11629 GCF_056854515.1 Stenotrophomonas sp. STEN063 | reverse complement strand
GAGCCTCGAGGGCCCAACCGTATCTCGCGCGTGGTCGGGCGCCGGTCGCCCGGGTGGGGGGCCCCGGGCCGCCCCCCCCCGCCTGCCCGCCCCCGCCACTACAGCCGCCAGGCATCGACTGCATCGGCCAGCCAAAAGCTTACCCCTCCCCAGCCCTCCCCCTTCGCTGCGCGAAAGGGAGGGAGCAAAGCGTAGTGCCGAGCCATGCTCGGCAGGGGCTTTACCGGTACCGCCAAATGTAGGAGCGGCGTAAGCCGCGAAGCACCTGATCCATCAGATTGCGCGCATGCCGGCAGTTTCAATGCTATCGGCTTCGCGGCTTACGCCGCTCCTACAACGCTGTGTGCTGCGCGCAAAGAAAAGCCCGGACGGTTTCCCGTCCGGGCTATTACTTGAACCATGCAACTCGAACTTACTTCGAGGCGGCGTCCATTTCCTTCAGCAGCTGCGGCGCCGGCGCCACTTCCTGCATGATCCAGCGCATATAACGCTCGTCGACCGAGATCATGCGGGTCATCACCGGGTCGAACACCCAGTTGCTGGCGACCGATTCCCAGATGCCGTCAAACGCCAGGCCGACCAGGCGGCCGTGCGCGTCCAGCACCGGCGAACCGGAGTTGCCGCCGGTGATGTCCAGGTCGGACAGGAAGTTCACCGGCACGCTGCCGATACGCTTGTCCTCGAAGCCGCCGTAACGCTTGGCCTTGACCGCATCGATCAGCGCCTGCGGCGAGTCGAACGGGTCCTTGCCGGTTTCCTTGGCGACGATGCCTTCCAGGTCGGTGAAGGCTTCCTGCACCTTGCCGTCCAGGCCGGTGTAGCCCTTCACGTTGCCGAAGGTGATGCGCAGCGACAGGTTGGCGTCCGGGTAGACGAACTCACCCTTGGTCTTCTTGTAATCGGCAATGGCCTGCAGGAACAGCGGACGTGCCACCAGCTCCTCGCCCATGCGCAGCTTGCGCTGGTGTTCCAGCTCCAGCAGTGCCGGCATCACAGCCACGGCGTACTGGATGGCCGGGTCGTTGCTGGCTTCAAACGCGGCCTTGTCGGCACCGAACCACTTCAGGCGCTCATCCAGGCTGCCGAGCTTGGAGCCGTCCAGGCGCGCGACCGTAGCCTCGACCGCCTTGGCATCCACGCCGCCAATCCACTTGTCGAATGCCGACAGGTGCTGGCCGGCCGGCAGCTGCACGTATTGCTGCAGCCAGTACTGCTGGAACTGACGGTCCATGGCCGGCACATAGCGGCGGTCCATCTGCTTCAGGCCGCCTTCGATGGTCGGCAGATCGCGTTCCTGGTAGCCCTCTTCGCGCTGTGCGTCCGGCTTGGCCTTTTCAATGGCCAGGCGGTACAGGCGTACGGCGGTGCCGAGGGTGCCGGTGCGGTTGAGCATGGCCAAGTTGAGGTCACGCGCCTGGTTCATGCGCGACTGCTGGCCCAGCGTCTGCAGCTGTGCGAACGCATCCAGCGCCGGCTTGCCGGCAGCGCCCTGGCCGCGCAGCCATTCGAGCACCGCGGTTTCCGCAGCCTGCTTCTGGCCGAGCACGTTGTTGCGCTTGAAGCCGTCCAGCTGGCCGTCGTAGTTCTTGCTGGTGTTGTTCCAGCTGGCCATGTTGGACGCGTACTTCACCGCGATGTCCTGGTTGTCCTTGCTGGCCGCTTCGACCATCGCGATCTGGTCCTTGTAGGCCTTGGCGATCGACGGGTAGGTCCAGGTGGCGGTGTTCTCGAACTCACTGACCAGCGCATAGCGATCGGTGCGGCCCGGGTAACCGGCCACCATCACGAAGTCACCCTCGCCCAGCGGCTGGTTGGCCAGCTTCAGCCAATGCTTGGGCTGGTACGGCACGTTGTCGGCGGCGAAAGCGGCCGGCTTGCCGTCCTTGCCGACATAGGCGCGGTAGAACGAGAAATCGCCGGTGTGGCGCGGCCACATCCAGTTGTCGACGTCACCGCCGAACTTGCCGACGCTGCCCGGCGGCGCATAGGCCAGGCGCACGTCCTTGATTTCCATGTTCTTGAACAGGCGGTAGGTGTTGCCACCGGAGAAGCTGTACAGGGTGCAGCTGTAGGCGTCATCGGTTTCGCAGGCGGCGATGGCCTGCTTCTCGAAGGCTTCCAGTGCCTGGGTGCGCTTGAGCGGGTCGTTGCCGGCGCCAGCGATGGCGGCCTTGGCCTGTGCGGTGACATCGGTGATGTCGTCCAGCACGTAGATGCGGGCATTCGGGCCGGCGCTCAGCTCGTCCTTCAGGGTCGGCGCGTTGAAGCCGTCCTTGATCAGGTTCTTCTCGGCGGTGGAGTTCAGCTGGATCGAGCCGTAGGCGCAATGGTGGTTGGTCACCACCAGACCCTGCGGCGAAACGAAGCTGGCGGTGCAGCCACCCAGCGCAACCACCGCGCCCATCGGGTCGCCGGTCAGGTTGGCCAGCTGCTGCGGGTCCAGCTTCAGGCCAGCCTGCTTCAGCGGGCCGGCAATTTCCGGCAGCTGCTGCGGCACCCACATGCCTTCGGCGGCGTGCGCGGTCTGCACCAGGCCCAGGCCAGCAACGATGGAAAACGCAAGGAAATTCACGCGCATTACGCACATCCGAAAGTTTGGAAGGGCCGATTGTAGCCGTTGTAACCGTCCGCCTCCCCTGCCATCGGTCAGTACGGGGCGGTTACGGCTGAAAGCTTATAATCGCCGTCTTTCCTCACACTGCGGTCTCCTGCAATGGCACAGACGATGAAGGCGCTGGTAAAGCGCGAAGCGACCAAGGGCATCTGGATGGAAGAGGTGCCGGTGCCTACGCCGGGCCCGAACCAGGTGCTGATCAAGCTGGAAAAGACCGCCATCTGTGGCACCGACCTGCACATCTACCTGTGGGACGAGTGGAGCCAGCGCACGATCAAGCCGGGCCTGACCATCGGCCATGAGTTCGTCGGCCGCATCGCCGAGATCGGCCCGGGCGTGACCGGCTATGAAGTCGGCCAGCGTGTCTCGGCCGAAGGCCACATCGTCTGCGGCCATTGCCGCAACTGCCGCGGCGGCCGCCAGCACCTGTGCCCGAACACCGTCGGCATCGGCGTCAACGTCAACGGCGCCTTCGCCGAATACATGGTGATGCCGGCCACCAACCTGTGGCCGATCCCGGACCAGATTCCGTCCGAGCTGGCGGCGTTCTTCGACCCCTACGGCAACGCCGCGCATTGCGCGCTGGAGTTCGACGTGATCGGCGAAGACGTGCTGATCACCGGCGCCGGCCCGATCGGCATCATTGCCGCAGGCATCTGCAAGCACATCGGTGCGCGCAACGTGGTGGTCACCGACGTCAATGATTTCCGCCTGAAGCTGGCCGCCGACATGGGCGCCACCCGCGTGGTCAACGTCGCCAACCAGTCGCTGAAGGACGTGATGGCCGAGCTGCACATGGAAGGCTTCGACGTGGGCCTGGAAATGAGCGGCAACCCGCGCGCCTTCAACGACATGCTCGACTGCATGTACCACGGCGGCAAGATCGCCATGCTCGGCATCATGCCCAAGGGCGCTGGTTGCGATTGGGACAAGATCATCTTCAAGGGCCTGACCGTGCAGGGCATCTACGGCCGCAAGATGTACGAGACCTGGTACAAGATGACCCAGCTGGTGCTGGGCGGCTTCCCGCTGGGCAAGGTGATGACCCACCAGTTGCCGGTGGACCGTTTCCAGGAAGGTTTCGACCTGATGGAACAGGGCAAGGCCGGCAAGGTCGTGCTGAGCTGGAATTGAGCCCAGGCGGAACCGGTAGTGCCGACCCATGGTCGGCATTGGCGTCACCGGTAATGTCGGTTGCCGACCAAGGGTCGGCACTACAGAAAAAAGGCGCCTTCAAGGCGCCTTTTTCTTTTTTAATCACATCTGGATCAGGGCACGTCGACCGAGACGCTGAACACCAGGCCCGGCTTGTAGGTATCCGAACCACGGCGCAGGTCGGACGCATCCGAACCAAAGGTGTCGTAATACCCCAGGGTTGCGGTTGCCGGGCCGAAGCCCTTGGACACCGACACCGAGCCATCGAAGTAATCCGAACGGCGCGGCCATTCGTTGCTGTCGGCCTTGATCGTGGTGTAACCGGCCGATGCGCCGACCGAGAAACCGTTGCCGATCTCGTAGCTGGCATCCAGGCCGGCATAGATCTGCTCGGCACCGCTGTTGCTGTAATCGTCGGCGTAGCCCAGCAGGCCGCTGACAACCACCGGGCCGGTCCAGGTCACCTTGGCCAGGTATTCGTTGTAATCGATGTCACCGTAGCCGCTGGAGGCGCTGGTGTAGGTGTAGCGGTTGACGCCCAGGTCCAGGTTCCAGCTGTCGGACAGGTCCTTGCTCCAGCCGATGTTGTAATCGACTTCGAAATTCGGGCCGCCTTCGCCGAAATCGACATTGGAACCCCACACGGTGGCATACAGGCCGAACGGTGCGGTGTAGGTGGCGCCCGCCTGGAAAGCCGGCTCGTTGTCGGTCTGCGAGACACCACGGAACACGTAATCGGTGGTCACGCCGAAGCTGGCGCTGAACGGAGAGGAAGACTCCTCACTCTCCTGGGCGCTGACGGCAAACGGAACGGACAACAGGGCGGCGCAGGCCACGGCGACAAGACGCTTGTTGTGCATCATGCAGATCTCTCCAGGAAGTGGGGGCACCGGGATCGACCGCATCCCGATTCACAAATATTTAACCGCAATTATATTGCGATGCAACATCTATTTCACCCCAACCGCCCGGTGCTTCCCTATTCAGCCCGCATCCGCCGGAAATATCCCGTAACGGCGGGCCCCGAGCCGGATTGACTGGCCCGCCGCATAAGCCGGTGCATCGGCTGGCAACTCCACTTCCAGCTCGGTAGTTGCGCCAGCCAGGCGCGCGCGGAGACGCTGGCGTGGGCCACTGCGTTGCACCAGCCCGACCGTGGCCTGCCAATTGCCATCGGCTTCGACCACCAGATCTTCAGGCCTGACGAACACCTCCAGCGCCTCGCCTTCCGGCACCGAGGCCGAGCGTGGCCACTGCGCCCCGGCCACTTCCAGCGTCTGCCCCTGCGCGCGTGCCGGAAGCCGGTTGGCCTCACCGACGAAGCCATAGACGAAGGGCGACGCCGGCTGGTCATAGACCTCGCCCGGCGTGCCCACCTGCTCGATACGGCCACGGTTGAGGATGGCAACCCGATCGGCCAGCTCCAGCGCCTCTTCCTGATCGTGGGTGACGAAGACCGTGGTCAGCCCGGTGCGGTCGTGCAGCTCGCGCAGCCAACGGCGCAGGTCGCGGCGCACCTGCGCATCCAACGCGCCGAAGGGTTCATCCAGCAACAGCACGCGCGGTTCGATCGCCAGCGCGCGCGCCAACGCCACGCGCTGGCGTTGGCCACCGGACAGCTGCGCCGGGTAACGCGCGCCCAGTCCATCGAGTTGTACCAGCGCCAGCAGCTCATCGACCTTGGCGTCGATGCGCGCCTTCGGCCAACGTTCGGCGCCGCGCCGCACTTCCAGCCCGAAGGCGATATTGCGGCGCACGTCCAGATGCTTGAACAAGGCGTAGTGCTGGAACACGAAACCGGCGCGGCGTGCCTGCACGCTCAAACCGGTGGCGTCCTCGCCATCGAACAGGATTTCGCCGCGCTCGGGATGCTCCAAGCCGGCCAGCGCGCGCAGCAAGGTGGTCTTGCCCGAACCCGATGGACCCAGCAGCGCCAGCAACTCGCCACTGCGGATATCCAGGCTCACCCCGTCCAGCGCGGGGAACGTGCCGTACTGCTTGCCCAGGTTGTGTATGCGGATGTTCATTGCGACCTCAATGACGGTGGGCGGCGGCCAGCGACTGACCGTGGCGCCACTCCAGGAAAGATTTCACCACCAGCGTCAGCAAGGCGGTGGCGGCCAGCAGCGAGGCACAGGCAAAGGCGGCGCTGTAGGCGTATTCGTTGTAGAGAATCTCCACGTGCAGCGGCAGCGTATTGGTGCGCCCGCGGATATGCCCGGACACCACCGACACCGCGCCGAACTCGCCCATTGCCCGCGCGCTGCACAACAGCACGCCATACAGCAGGCCCCAACGGATGTTCGGCAAGGTCACCTTCCAGAACATCTGCCAGGCATTGGCACCCAGCGTCAGCGCCGCCAGTTCTTCGTCGCTGCCCTGCTGCTCCATCAAGGGCATCAGCTCGCGGGCAATGAAGGGAAAGGTGACAAACACCGTGGCCAGCACGATGCCGGGTATCGCGAACACGATGCGTGGCAGCTGCAACAAGGTTTCGCCGAGCACCGGCAGGTGCAGGTGCAGTCCGTCCTCGATCATCGGCCAGAACCAACCATCGCGGCCGAACAGCAAGATGAAGACCAGACCGGCCACCACCGGTGATACCGAGAACGGCAGATCGATCAGCGTCACCAACCAGCGCTTGCCCGGGAAACTGTGCTTGCTCACCACCCAGGCCGCAGCGACGCCGAAGACCAGGTTCAAGGGCACGACGATCGCCGTGACCAGGAGCGTCAGGCGTATTGCCGACAAGGCATCCGGATCGCTGATCGCATTCCAGAACGCCAGCGCACCACCTCGCAACGCCTCGACGAACACCAGCACCAGCGGCAGCAGCAGGAACGACAGCAGAAACCCCAGCGCGCCCAGGATCAACAGCACCTGCACCCAGCGCGGCTCGCTGGTCACCTGCTGCGGCCTGGCCACACGCGCACTACGTTCGATTTCCACCGGCAACTCCGACACCAGCTCGTTCATCGTGCCCCCCTGCGCTGCAAGCGCGCCTGCAGCGTGTTGACCAGCAGCAGCAGCACGAACGACAGCAGCAGCATCGCACCGGCAATCGCGGTGGCACCGGCGTAGTCGAACTCCTCCAGTCGAATGGTGATCAACAGCGGCGCGATCTCGGTGACACTGGGCATGTTGCCGGCGATGAAGATCACCGAGCCGTACTCACCCACGCCACGCGCAAAGGCCAGCGCAAAGCCGGTCAGCATTGCCGGCCACAGGCTGGGCAACACTACCCGCACGATGGTCTGGAAACGTGTGGCACCGAGCGTTGCCGAGGCCTCCTCGAACTCGCGCTCGGCCTCGGCCAATACCGGCTGCACGATGCGCACCACGAATGGCAGGCCGACAAATACCAAGGCCACCACGATGCCGAGCGGCGTATATGCCACCTTGATGCCCAACGGCTCCAGCCATTGCCCGATCCAGCCCTGGCCGCCATACAGCGCGGTCAAGGCGATGCCAGCCACGGCGGTCGGCAAGGCAAATGGCAGATCGATCATCGCGTCGAACAGACGTCGACCGGGGAAGTTGTAGCGCACGAATACCCACGCCACCCACGTGCCCATCAGCGTGTTGAATGCAGCTGCGGCAAATGCGGTGCCGAAGCTCAGCCGCAATGCGGCCAGCACGCGTGGTTCGGTCCATATCTGCCAGATGCCGCCCAGGCCCAGCCCTGCTGCTTTCAGGAACACGCCGAGCAACGGGATCAGGACGATCAGCCCCAACCAGAACAAGGTGATGCCCATACCAAGACCAAAGCCGGGGAGTACCCGGCGTTGGCTTCGCACACGTGGCTGCAGTGTTTGTGCGGTTGCTGACACGGTCTACTTGCTCGCCTGGATCTGATCGAAGACACCGCCATCAGCGAAGTGCTCGGCCTGCGCCCTGCCCCACGAACCAAAGGCGCTGCGGATGGTGACCAGCTGCACCTGCGGGAAGCGCGCAACGTCGGCCGGTGCTGCGTATTGCGGTGAACGCGGCCGGTAGTAATGACGCGCGGCGATGCGCTGGCCTTCCGGCGAGTACAGGTATTGCAGATAGGCCTGGGCAACATCGCGGGTGCCATGGCGGTCAACGTTGCGATCCAGCAGTGCCACCGACGGTTCGGCCAGGATCGACAGCTTGGGCACCACGATCTCGAACTTGTCCGGGCCCAGCTCTTCCTGGGCAAGGAAGGCTTCGTTCTCCCAGGCCAGCAACACATCACCGATGCCGCGCTGGACAAAAGTAGTCGTGGCGCCACGTGCGCCGGTATCAAGCACCGGCACATTGCGGAACAGCGCGCGCATGTAGTTCAGAACCTTGTCGCGGTCCCCCTTGAAGATGTGATCGCCGTACGCCCACGCTGCCAGATAGTTCCAGCGTGCGCCGCCGGAGGTCTTCGGGTTGGGTGTCACCACCGATACACCGCTGCGCAGCAGGTCCGGCCAATCGCGGATGCCCTTGGGATTGCCCTTGCGTACCAGGAAGACAATCGTCGAGGTGTACGGCGCGCTGTTTTCCGGCAGGCGGGTCTCCCAGTTTGCCGGCAGCAACTTGGCCTTGTCGGCAATGGCGTCCACGTCATAGGCCAGGGCCAGGGTGACCACGTCGGCCTCGATGCCGTCGATCACCGTACGCGCCTGCTTGCCGGAGCCGCCGTGCGAGGTCTCGATGGTGACGTTGTCGCCCTTGGTTTCCTTCCAGTGTTTGGCGAAGGCAGCATTGAAATCGCGATACAGCTCGCGGGTCGGGTCATAGGAAACATTGAGCAATTGCACATCACGCGCAAACGCGGCGCCGGCACTCAAGGTCAGGGCGAATGCCAGTGCCGCTGTGGCAAGGCGGGAAACATGGGAATGCGTCATCAGGGCTCTCCGTCAGAAGGAAACTTGCAGGCGCGAGAAAACAGCTTTTTCATCAGGCAACTTCGCGCCAGCGGAAGCCGCATCAAAACTGCTGTGCAGATAGTTGGTCGCCAGCTTGAGGTTGGCGGTCAGGTACCAGTTGGCACCGACCGTCCACGAGCGGACCTGTGAAGCCGACACCGTCGGATCGGCATAGAACGGGAAGGCGGCATCGTCGATCTGCAGTTCGCCGTAGCGCGCGGTCAATTCCACCGCGCCATGCCCACCGTTAGCCCCAAACGGGCGCGAAGGCGTCACCCCGCGATAGCTCGCATCCTCACCGGTCAGCACATAGCTGGCGGTGGCCTGCCAGGCGCGGTTGTCCAAGCGCTTGCGGATGCCATTGCGCGCGACTTCCTGTTCCGAGGCGATGTACTCGGCCTGCAGGCCCAGTCCATTGCGGTAGAACCAACCCTGCGGCGACCAGCGGCGGTGCTCGCCATCGGCAACCACCGCACTGCGGTAAGCAAAGAACGTGGCCTGGCCAGGCGTGCGGTAACGCGGCAGGAAGTTGTTGCCGCTGCCATGCTTTTCGCCCGTGCTTGCGCCCAGGCCGAAGCCCAGACCTGCCCATGCGCTGTCACTGCCTTTGAGCGGCTCGAAGAACACGCGTCCTGCATATTCGAAGTCGTCATCCGGATTGCTGGTGACCGCATCGCGACCATCGACGGTGCCGTTGAACACACCCAGCGCGTAGCTGAACTTGCCCTTGGCCACTTCGCCCTGCAGCTGCACGCCGAGGTCGCGGTTCGGCGCCAGTTCGCTGGCCAGCGCGCGCTCCACATCGACCAGTGCCGAGGATGACTGCAGGCGTTCCAGACCGACCGGCGAGGTGAACTTGCCGACCCGCAGCGTGTACGCAGGATCGAAACGCAGATCGGCATAGGCATCGACGATGCTGGCGCTGTCACCGGCAAACTCCGGGGTGAAACGGTACGCCACCAGCTTGCCCAACGAGCCTTCCAGGGTGGGCCGGGCGGTGCGCAGCAGGAAGGTGTCGTTCTGGTTCGCATCGCCGCCCAGGAACACGCGGGCATCGCCTTGCAGCAGGCCGCGTAGTTTCAACTCGTAGTTGCCGTCGCCGGATTTGAACGAAGCGCCCTTCTGGTCGATGGCGATCTTCGGTGCGCTCTTGGCGGCGGCAACGCGTTCTTCTTCCGCCAGCTCAAGGCGGCGTTCAAGGATGCGCAGGCGCTGGTCCAGGTCGGCCAGGCCTACGCCTTCGCTTGCCCCATCACTGACGCCAGCCAGCCGCTCCAGACGCTGCAGGCGCTCCTGCAACTGCTCGACGGTGAGTTGCTGCGCCTGCGCCGATGACCCCGCCCCACACGCCGCCAGGGCCAGGCTGAGGGACAACAGCTTCCTGGTCGGCAGGGTGAATGGGGGGCGTATGGCGGTCATCGGCAGCTCCTGGTGGGTGGGTGTGCCGACGATGCTGCGGGTGCACACCCGTTACCGAGAAATGACTTAGGCCGCCGCGCTTATAGCCTTTGCGCATGACGACAACGCCGGGACACGGGGAAGGCTAAAATTGGCGTTCCACTTGACCGCAAGACCCCGCCATGACCGAAACCGCGAACATCTCCCCGCTGACCCGGCACTACGCCGAGGAACTGGACGCCATCCGCGCGCAGGGGCTGTTCAAGTCCGAACGCATCATCACCAGCCCGCAGTCGGCCGAGATCACCCTCGACGACGGCCGCACGGTGCTGAATTTCTGCGCCAACAACTACCTGGGCCTGGCCGACCACCCGGAGCTGATCCAGGCCGCCAAGGACGCGCTGGACACGCATGGCTTCGGCATGGCCTCGGTGCGCTTCATCTGCGGCACGCAGGACCTGCACAAGCAGCTGGAAAAGCAGATTGCCGGGTTCTTCGGCAAGGACGACACCATCCTCTACGCCGCCTGCTTCGACGCCAATGGCGGCCTGTTCGAGCCGCTGCTGGGCGAGAACGACGCGATCATTTCCGACGCACTGAACCACGCCTCCATCATCGATGGCGTGCGCCTGTGCAAGGCCAAGCGTTTCCGCTACGCCAACTGCGACATGGCCGATCTGGAAGCGCAGTTGCAGGCCGCCGATGCCGCCGGCTGCAAGACCAAGCTGATCACCACCGACGGCGTGTTCTCGATGGACGGCTTCATCGCCCCGCTCGATGAAATCACCGCGCTGGCGAAGAAGTACGGCGCGCTGGTGCATATCGACGAATGCCACGCCACCGGCTTCCTCGGTGCCACCGGCCGCGGCTCGGCCGAAGTAAAGGGCGTACTGGAGAAGATCGACATCATCACCGGCACCCTCGGCAAGGCCATGGGTGGTGCGCTGGGCGGCTTCACCTGCGCCAGCGCCGAGGTCATTGAACTGCTGCGCCAGCGTTCGCGTCCCTACCTGTTCTCCAACTCGTTGCCGCCGCACGTGGTTGCCGCTGGCATCAAGGCGTTCGAGATGCTGGCCGCCGCCGATGACCTGCGTGAAACGCTGCGCGAGAACACCGCCTACTTCCGCGAGAAGATGACCGCCGCTGGTTTCGACGTGAAGCCCGGCGTGCACCCGATCAGCCCGGTGATGCTGTACGACGCACCGCTGGCGCAGAAATTCGCCCAGCGCCTGCTGGAAGAAGGCATCTATGCGATCGGCTTCTTCTTCCCGGTGGTGCCGAAGGGTCAGGCCCGCATCCGCACCCAGATCAGCGCCGCGCACAGCCGCGCACACCTGGACCGCGCGATCGATGCCTTCACCCGGATTGGCCTGGAGCTGGGCGTGATCAAGGGCTGAGTGCTGTTGCCCTTGGCTTGAAAACAAAACAGGCGCCGAAAGGCGCCTGTTTTGTTCTGCCCTGTAGTGGGGGGGGGGGGGCGGGGGGGCGGGGGGGCGCGGGGGCCCCGGACTGGGGGGGGGGGGGGGGGGGGGGGGGGGGGGGGGGGGGGGGGGGGGGGGGGGGGGGCGGGCGGGGGGGGGGGGGG
>NZ_JBXFWF010000096.1:0-11825 GCF_056854515.1 Stenotrophomonas sp. STEN063 | reverse complement strand
CCCCCCCCCCCCCCCCCCCCCCCCCCCCCCCCCCCCCCCCCCCCCCCCCCCCCCGCCCCCCCCCCCCCCCCCCCCCCCCCCCCCACTACAGGTGCAGCCCCCAGCCGAGCATGGCCCGGCTCTACGTGGCTTACGGGGGCTTGCTTATTCCATGCCCAGCTTTTTCAGCTTGTAGCGCAGGGCGCGGAAGGTGATGCCGAGCTGGGCTGCGGTCTTGGTCTTGTTCCAGCGGTTTTCTTCCAGGGCCTTCTGGATCACCGTACGCTCCATCTGCTCGATGTAGGAGGGCAGGGCAGCGCTGGCCGGGTCGATGTCGACAACGGCTTCCTGGGGGGCGGTAGCAGCTGCCGGGGGCTCGCTGCTGGGAACGCGTGGCGTGGCGCTTTGCGGCTGTGGCAAGCGCAGGTCGCTGGCGTCGATGCAGTCGCTGTCCGCCAGGGCCAGCGAGCGCTCAAGGATGTTCTCCAGTTCGCGCACATTGCCCGGGAAGGAGTAGGCATCCAGGGCCTCCAGTGCCGACGCCGCCAGTCGCGGTGGCTTTTGCCCCTGCGTCAGCGCCAGGCGATTCAGGATGGTGCTCGCGAGCTGCGGCAGGTCACCGCGGCGTTCGCGTAGCGGTGGCACGCGCAATTCAATGACGTTGATGCGGTAGTACAGGTCATGGCGGAAGCGCCCGTCCTGCACCAGCGTGCCCAGGTCTTTGTGGGTGGCCGAGAGGATGCGCACGTCCACGGTGACTTCGGTGGCGGCGCCTACCGGGCGTACCGATTTTTCCTGGATCGCGCGCAGCAGCTTGACCTGCATCTGCAGTGGCAGTTCGGCCACTTCATCCAGGAACAAAGTGCCGCCACTGGCTGCCTGGAACAGGCCAGGCTTGTCGGCGTGTGCGCCGGTGAAGCTGCCCTTGCGATGGCCGAAGAACTCGCTCTCCATCAGTTCGCTGGGGATGGCGCCGCAGTTGACCGGGATGAACGGGCCGGCCGCGCGCGCGCCCTGGTCGTGGATGGTACGGGCGACCAGTTCCTTGCCGACGCCCGATTCGCCCAGGATGTAGACCGGTGCCTGGCTGCGTGCGACTTTGCTGATGGTCGCGCGCAGCTCATCCATTGCCGGCGAGCTGCCGAGCAGGCGGGTGGCGTTTTCCGGCGGCGGCGGGGTGCTGGGGCGGGCTTCGTTGTTCAGCTCGATGGCATGCCGGACCAGGCCGCGCAGCACATTGATATCCACCGGCTTGCTGACGAAATCGAAGGCGCCGGCTTTCAGGGCTTCCACCGCCAGGTCCATGCTGCCAAAGGCAGTGATCATCGCCACGGGAGTGGAGGGATGGTCGCGGTTGATCTCGGTGACCAGCTCGATGCCATTGCCGTCGGGCAGGCGCATGTCGGTCAGGCACAGGTCGAAATGGTTGCTGGCCAGCAGTTCCCGGGCTTCGGCGAGGTTGGCGGCGGTACTGATCCGTAAGCCCATCCGGCCAAGGGTAAGGACCAGCAGCTCGCGGATGTCGCGTTCGTCATCGACGATCAGGGCGCTATGTGTTGCGTTCATGAATGGAACGATAGCCGAGGTGGAGGTGTGTCTACAAACGATTGCATCCAGAAACCGCTCATTGGCGCTCGCCGCGGGCGAACGCGGTTTTCGGGACGCTCAGGGTCAGCCGGAAGCAGGCACCGCCAGCGGGAATGGACACATAGTCCAACTGGGCCTGGTTGGCCCGGCACAGCTCGCGGGCGATATACAGGCCCAGGCCGGTGCCATGTTCGGAGGTGGTGTAGAACGGCCGGAACAGCTGGCTGGCGATGGCATCAGGAATGCCCGGGCCGCGGTCCATGATGTCGATGACCGCGTTGCGGTCGGCCGAGGCGACACGGATGCGGATCCGTGCCGGTTCGTCGGCGATCCGACCATATTTGAGGGCGTTGTGGACCAGCGCGGTCAACACCTGGTGCAGGTGCCGGGGGTCGATCATCGCTATCACCGATGGCTCGCGGATCACCGCTTCCAGGCTGTCGTTCTCCAATGACAGGGTCTGCCGGTATTCGATCACGAAACGGCGGACGAAGGCGGCCAGGTCCAAGTTCTCGGGATTTGCCCGTTCGCGTCGGGCCAGCGCCAGCACGCTCTCGACGATGCCGTTGGTGCGTTGGCATTGCTGATGGATGATCTGCAGCAGGCGCCGGTCGGCCTCGCCTATGTCCTCGGATTCCTCCAACAGCTGGGTGGCATAGTTGATGGCTGCCAGCGGGTTGCGGATCTCATGCGCCAGGCTGGCCGAGAACCGGCCAAGGGTGGACAGGGTCAGTGATTCGGCCCGCCGCGAGACCACGGTGGTGTCGTCCAGGAAGATCAGCGACATGTCGCTGTCGGCCAGCAGGCGGGCGAAGCGCGGCAGTACTTCGGCCTGCTCCGGGGCCAGTTGCAGCGGTTGTTCGTCTTCATGCCAGCCATTGCGCCAGCGCTGCAGGCGCCGCGCCAGTTCGGGCGACGCGATGTTCAGGGCGACACGCTCGGTGGCCAGTGCGCCCTCCATGTCACCGAGCAGGGCGGTCGCCGCTTCGTTGGCGAGGGTGATCTGGCCGTTGGTGTCCACCACCAGCACGCCGGTACGCATGCGGCGGATGATCAGTTCGTTCACTTCGAACAGGTTGGCCACCTCGGCGCCGCGCTGGTCGGCCAACTGCTGGGTGCGGCGGGTGCGGCTGCCGATCTGGTAGGCGATGAAGGCCAGTGCAAGATAGCTGGTGACGAACATCGCCAGCTCGGCCAGCGTACGCAGGTTGTCGCTGCCTTCGAATGCCTGCCACACGTATTCGCTGACGCTGGCGGCAGCGGCCAACATCGCCAGCAGCATCGCCCGCGACAGCGGCAGCAGCAGGGCGGCCGCGGCGATGTTGAACAGCAGCGACATCGAGATGCCGGCGCTGGCGCCGGGCAGGGCATGGCTCAGCAGGGTGGCTGCGGTGATGTCGACCAACAGGCTGCCGAACACGATCGGTTGCAACCAGCGCTCGTTGCGGCCCCAGGCCAACAGCGCGAGTGCTATCAGCAGATAGAGGATGGTGACGGCTTCGGCCAGCTGCAGCTGGTGCGCCTCGCCAGCGAACGGCGTCAGCGGGCTGAAAACCAGCGCGGCCAGCAGGGTGGCGATCAGCACCCGGTACAGCGCGAAGAAATACAGCTCGCGACGCGGTATCGATTCGATGCGGTCTATGAGCGAGGTGCTGGGGGCCAAGCCGGAACTCCTATCCAAGCGTTAACCCACCAAGTATAGGTGCGCACGGGCTGCTGCACGACACGCGCGCGGCGCCCCCTATTCAGAGGCAAGTTGCTGAAAAATAGCCAGAAAACATGCCGCGCTTGGCCATTTGTACAGACTTCTTTGCGCCCCGGCGCTGGCTCGGCCACAATAGTGGGCCCGCCGCAGTCCTTGCCGGCGCCCCCAAGCCGGGGCCCGAGGAGATGCGTGCGGTCGTTCCTATTCCCACGGTGACGCATGAATTTCCACGAGTACCAGTCAAAACAACTGCTTGCCGAATACGGCATCCCGGTCCCGGCCGGCAAGGTCGCTGCGACCCCGGACGAGGCTGTAGCTGCTGCCCAGTCGCTGGGCCAGGGCCCCTGGATGGTCAAGGCTCAGATCCACGCTGGCGGCCGCGGCAAGGCTGGCGGCGTCAAGTTCTGCAAGACCACCGACGACGTCAAGGCCGCTGCGGCCAAGATGCTCGGCACCAAGATGGCCACCTACCAGACCGCAGGCGTCGAGCTGCCGGTCAACCTGGTGCTGGTGACCACCGCCGGTGAGATCGTCAAGGAGCTGTACCTGTCGGTGCTGGTTGACCGTGGCACCAAGACCATCACCTACATCGCTTCTTCGGAAGGCGGCGTGGAGATCGAGCAGGTTGCTGCCGAGACCCCGGAACTGATCCACTCGCTCAACGTCGATTTCGTTGAAGGCGTGCAGGGTTACCACGGTCGTGATTTCGGCTTCAAGCTGGGCCTGACCGCCAAGCAGGCTGGCCAGTTCGCCAGCATCATGGTCAACCTGTACCGCCTGTTCAACGAAAAGGACCTGGCGCTGGTTGAAATCAACCCGCTGGCCATCCTGGACGACGGCAACCTGTACGCGCTGGACGGCAAGTTCGACAGCGACGACAACGCCGCGTTCCGCCAGAAGGCGCTGGTCGCCATGCGCGACAAGACCCAGGAAGACCCGACCGAAGTGATCGCTTCGGAGCTGGACATCAACTACGTCACCATGGACGGCAACATCGGCTGCATGGTCAACGGCGCAGGCCTGGCCATGGCCACCATGGACGTCATCAAGCTCAACGGCGGCGAGCCGGCGAACTTCCTGGACGTGGGCGGCGGCGCCAACAAGCAGCGCGTCATTGAAGCCTTCAAGCTGATCCTGTCCTCGGACAAGGTCGAAGGCATCTTCGTCAACATCTTCGGCGGCATCGTCCGTTGCGACATGATTGCCGAAGGCATCATCGCTGCCGTGAAGGAAGTGGGCGTCAAGGTTCCGGTCGTGGTGCGCCTGGAAGGCACCAACGTGGAAGAAGGCAAGCAGCTGCTGCGTGACAGCGGCATGGCCATCATCCCGGCTGACAACATCAACGATGGCGCCAAGAAGATCGTTGAAGCTGTCAAGAACGCCGCCTGATCCGACACCGAAGGAAATCCAATGTCAGTTTTGATCAACAAGAACACCAAGGTGATCGTGCAGGGCTTTACCGGCCAGCAGGGCACCTTCCACGCCACTCAGATGATCGAGTACGGCACCCAGGTTGTCGGCGGCGTGACCCCGGGCAAGGGCGGCACCACCCACATCGACCTGCCGGTGTTCAACACCGTGGCCGATGCCGTGCAGAGCACCGGCGCCAATGCCTCGGTCATCTACGTGCCGCCGCCGTACGCGGCTGACGCGATCCTGGAAGCCGCTGCTGCCGGCATCAAGGTCATCGTCTGCATCACCGAAGGCATCCCGGTGCTGGACATGCTGCGCGTCAAGAACGTGCTGACCCGTTCGCATCCGGACACCGTGCTGATCGGGCCGAACTGCCCCGGCGTGATCACCCCGGGCGAGTGCAAGATCGGCATCATGCCGGGCCACATCCACATGCCGGGCAAGATCGGCATCGTGTCGCGTTCGGGCACCCTGACCTATGAAGCGGTCAAGCAGACCACGGAAGTGGGCCTGGGCCAGTCGACCTGCATCGGCATCGGCGGCGACCCGATCAACGGCCTGAACTTCGTTGACTGCCTGAAGCTGTTCAACGAAGACCCGCAGACCGAAGGCATCATCATGGTTGGCGAAATCGGTGGCGACGCTGAAGAAGCCGGTGCCGAGTACATCAAGAACCACGTGAAGAAGCCGGTTGTCGGCTTCATCGCAGGTGCTTCGGCTCCGGCCGGCAAGCGCATGGGCCACGCTGGTGCGATCGCATCGGGCGGCAAGGGCACGGCTGAGGGCAAGTTCGCGGCGATGGAAGCTGCTGGCGTTGTCACCGTCCGTTCGCCGGGCGACCTGGGCGCTGCCATCGCGAAGCTGGTCAAGTAAGACTGCGCTTCAGTGATTTGAGAAAGGCCACCTTCGGGTGGCCTTTCTTGTTTTTTGGGTTGGGTGATCGGGGGTAAAAGCCAAGAACAGAAGCAACGTCCAAGAGCCTGCCCTCACCCCTACCCCTCTCCCGCAGGCGGGAGAGGGGACAGCCGAAGCCGAAGCCGAAGCCACAGCCACAGCCACAGCCACAGCCACAGCCACAGCCAAAGCTAAAGCCAAAGCCAAAGCCGCGGTCGGGGCTCAAGCCACGGCCAGAGTTGAAGTCCACGTCGACGTTAGATCATTGGCTAAAGCTCATCTTTTGCACTGGCTGTAGCTTTGACTTCAGCTCTGGCTCTGGCTCTGGCTCTGGCTTTGGTTTTAGTTTTAGTTTTAGTTTTAGTTTTGGCTTTGGCTGTGGCTTTGGCTGTGGCCTTGGCTCTGGCTCTGGCTCTGGCTGTGGGTGTGGGTGTGGCTGTGGCTGTGGCAGCGGCAGTGGCTCTGGATCTGGCAGTTGCTTTCCCCTCTCCCGCCTGCGGGAGAGGGGTAGGGGTGAGGGGAAGCTTTGGCTTCTTGCCGTTAGCCTCTCCCATCGCTTTCTGTCACCTCGAAGGCAGCGCCCCAAAAGCCCAAAATCGTTACATCCAAAAGCGCGCTTTCCCTGATTTCAACCACCGCCTTGCCAGGTAATCGTCTCCCTGCAAAGGAGGCAACCATGCGCAAAGGCAGCAAAACCAACAGCGCCCGAGCCCTGCGCCGCCGCATGACCGATGCCGAGCGGCGCATCTGGTATTTCCTCAGGGGCCGCCACCTGGTCGGCTTCAAGTTCCGGCGGCAACACCCCATCGGGCCTTATGTCGTGGATTTCGTCTGCCTGGAGCAAAAACTGGTCATCGAACTCGACGGCGGCCAACACGCATCCGACCCCAACGACCCCCATCGCGACGCCTTCCTGCAACGCAACGGCTACCGCGTGCTGCGCTTCTGGAATAATGAGGCCCTGAGCCATACCGCCGCGGTCTGCGAAAGCATCCTGCGTGCGGCATCGGTAACACCAAGCCCCCGCAGGGTGCGGGGCCAAGCAGAAGGTTGTTGATATGTCCGAATCGCTACGCATCGCCCTGGCCCAGTTCGATTTCCCGGTCGGGGACGTGGACGGCAACGCCAGCCGCATCATCGAACTGATGCAGGAGGCGCGTGACGAATACGGTGCCGATGTGGTGCTGTTCCCGGAACTTGCCATCAGCGGCTATCCGCCGGAAGACCTGCTGATGCGCCCCGGCTTCCTGAGCAGCTGCGAGCAGGCTTTGGCAAGGGTCGCGGCCGAAGTGCAGGGCATCGTCGCTGTGGTGGGCTGGCCGCAGAGCGCCGGTGCGGTGGTCTACAACGCGGCCAGCGTGCTGCGTGATGGTGCCGTCGCCACTACCTACCGCAAGCGCGAGCTGCCCAACTACGCCGTGTTCGACGAACGACGCTACTTCGACGTGGACCCGGACGGTGGCAACTGTGTGTTCGAGGTCAACGGTGTGAAATTGGGCCTGGTGATATGTGAAGACCTGTGGTTCGCCGAACCGCTGGCCGCCACTGTCAAAGCGGGCGCCGAACTGGTGCTGGTGCCCAACGCCTCGCCATACGAACGTGGCAAGCACGCCCAGCGCGATGCGCTGCTGGCCGAGCGCAGCCGCGAGAGCGGCGCGGCCATCGCTTATGTCAACACCGTTGGCGGCCAGGATGCGGTGGTGTTTGATGGCGCTTCGGTCGTGGCCGATGGCGATGGCACCGTGCATCCGGCTGCCGTGGCGTTCACCGAAGAAATGCTGGTGGTCGAATACAACGTCGCTGGGCGCAATTTCATGCCGCTGCGCTGGATCGATGATGGCGATGAAAGCATGGATGCATTGGCCTGGCGCGCGGTTACCCGCGGCATCCAGGACTATTGCGGCAAGAACGGTTTCAGCAAGGTATGGCTGGGGCTGTCAGGGGGCATCGACTCGGCGCTGGTGCTGGCGATGGCGGTCGATGCGCTCGGTGCCGACAACGTCACCGCAGTCAGCATGCCGTCGCGCTATACCGCTGACCTGTCCAATGACCTGGCGGTGGAGCAATGCCGTGCGCTCGGTGTAAAGCTGGAGACGGTGCCGATCGAGCCGGCGTTCCAGGGCTTGATGCAGTCGTTGTCGGCCATGTTCGAAGGGCAGGCGGCCGATGTCACCGAGGAAAACCTGCAGTCGCGCAGCCGGGGCGTGATCCTGATGGCGTTGAGCAACAAGTTTGGCGGCCTGCTGCTCACCACCGGCAACAAGAGCGAGTACGCGGTGGGTTACGCCACCATCTACGGCGACATGTGCGGCGGCTATGCGCCGCTGAAGGACCTGTACAAGACGGAGGTCTACGGCCTGTCCAAGTGGCGCAATACGGTGGGGGGCGCGCCGGTGATTCCGCCGGCGGTGATAAGCCGCGCACCCTCGGCCGAGCTGCGGGAGAACCAGACCGACCAGGACTCACTGCCGGCCTACGATGTACTGGATGGCATCCTGTACCGCTTCATTGATCAGGAACAGTCGCGCGAGGACATTGTTGCTGCCGGTTATGCGCCGGACGTCGTGGACCGGGTGCTGAAGCTGGTGCGGATCAGCGAATGGAAGCGCCATCAGGCTGCGCCGGGACCGAAGGTGTCGCGGCGTGCTTTTGGCCGCGAGCGCCGCTATCCCATCACCAACGGCTATCGCGGCTGATCGTCTGGTCGCCGGCAGGTGTAAACGGAAGGGGCCAGCAGGCCCCTTCTGTCTGTGTCGCATTGGGACTGTGACCTCCCAGACAGCGCTGAGTGTGCGCTTTCCCCAGTGCGGATGTGGTGGTCCATGTCAGTTCGGGTTGGATGGCGCCTGACGTGTGGCAATCCAGCAATCTCTGCACGAAATAAAGTCGGTTTTAGACAAATTCTCAACATGTTGGGGATGCAGGATGGAGCCACAAGAAAACACTGGTTCATCTCTCTCTCCTTGCCACTGCCCTGTCAGTGGCATTTTTTATGCGCGCATGCGCCGCACATGGCGCGTTTGAGGCCGGCTGACACGGCCTGACAAGAATCCCCGTGCCTGCTGCCACGCAGCGAAAAACAGCGGCGAAATTCGATCGTTAATTTTCCGTCAGGCCGATGCGATTGGTGTCATCCAGCGCAGCGTCCCAGTAACGGTTCTGAGCGATCAGGACGTGTCCTTCTTCATCTGGAACACGCTAACAATGAAAAAGAATAAGTTGAACTCCGGCCTGCGCCGGGGCGCCCTGGTTGTTGCCATTGGCCTGTCCATCAGCGGAACAACGCTGGCGCAGGAAACTCAAGCGAACGGCAGCGCCACCACGTTGGACCGCATCGAGATCACCGGTTCGCGCATCAAGCGTGCAGACGTGGAAGGTGCATTGCCGATTACCGTGATCGGCCGCGAGGACATCGAAGTAAGCGGAAAGGCCACTGTGGCCGACATCCTGCAGAGCTCCAGTTTCAACTCCTTTGGTTCGTTCGTGCCGAGCTCCGGCAGCTCGGCGCAATCGTTCGCGGGCCTGAGCCTGCGCGGGCTGGGCGAAGGCCGCACCCTGATCCTGATCGACGGCCGCCGCGCGGCAGTGTCGCCGTTGACCGGCGAAGGGCAGGACCTGAGTTCGATTCCGGCGGCAGCAGTGGAGCGCATCGAAGTGCTGACCGACGGCGCATCGGCGATCTACGGCGCCGACGCCATTGGTGGCGTGGTCAATGTGATCACCCGCAAGAACTACGAAGGGTTCCAGGTCAGCGCTGGCATCACCGACAACAAGTACGGTGGCGATGCATCGGAAGGCTCGGTGCTGTTTGGTGCCGCAGGTGAGCGCGGCTCGGTGATGGGTGGTATCTCCTATACCAACCAGAAGATCAGCTTCGTGCGCGATTACCCCTGGTCCGATACGGTGGCTGGCTCCTCGTATTCCAATAACTACCTCAATGTGCTGACGGCCGCCGATGGCAGCACCATTCCCGGCTCCAACCTCTACACCAACAACAGCTCGGTGGTGCCGGGTGGTTGCTCGGGCACCAATTTCTACGAGAGCACCAGCAGCTCGGGCCGTACCAGCTGCCTGTACAACTATGTCGGCGACATGGCTGATACCGCCAGCATCAAGAACAAGAACCTGTTCCTGCGCAGCGAGTACAGCATCGATGATGTCTGGACCGTCAACGCCGATATCTACGTCAACCGCAAGAACAGCGACAGCGTCTACGCGCCGGTGCCGGAAAGCATCTTCGTCAGCGCCGACAGCCCGAACAACACCACCGGCCAGGATGCTTACATCAAGCACCGCTTCGCCGCCTTGGGTAATCGTTTCACCTATACCGATGAGAACAGCCATGATGTCAACCTCAGTCTGCATGGCCAGCTGACTGACAGCACCGCGGTTGATTTCGGCGTGCGCAGCAATGAGTCGCGCGCAACCATCACCGGCTACAACTACGTGAACATCCCGGTGGCGGAGAAATATTTCGAATCGGGCGAGTACAACGTGTTTGATCCGTACTCCAACTCGGCTGCGGTGCTGGATGCCATCGCCACCACCATCAACCGCAATACCTACTACAAGCAGCAGGAGGTCAATGCGCAGTTGACCACGGATCTGTTCGAGTTGCCCGGCGGCGTGTCGGCGCTGGCGGTCGGCGGCGAGTACAGCAAGCATGACTACTCGGACATCTACGACCAGCAGTCTGCCGCCGGCAATGTTGGTGGTTCCTCCGGCAACTCGGCCTGGGGTGATCGCACGCTGAGTTCGGCCTATGCCGAGTGGAGCCTGCCGATCTTCAACAACTTCTCGGCGGACGTGGCGCTGCGTTACGACCATTATTCCGACTTTGGTGACGCTACCTCTCCCAAGCTGTCGCTGCGCTACCAGCCGTTGCAGAACCTGACCTTCCGTACCTCCTACGGTGAAGGCTTCCGCGCGCCCACCTTGCAGGCGCTGAACCAGCAGACCGCGTTCTCTGCCGATACGGTGACCGATGAAGCCACGGCGCTGGCTTACGGCTTGGCTGCTTCCAGCTCGATCCAGATCAACGGCTACCATGTCGCCAATCCGGACCTGAAGGCCGAGACGTCCAAGCAGTTCAGCTTTGGCGTGGTGTATGACCCGTTCTCATGGGCCAATGTCACTGTCGACTACTGGAATACCAAGATCGAGAACCAGATCAAGTGGTATTCCGCGCAGACGGTGATCAACCGTACCGAGCTGGGCCAGTTCCTGCCGGACAACCTGTCGGTGGTGCGAAATACCGACGGTTCGATCCAGTCGGTATATGCCGGCTACGGCAATGAAGGTCTGGTCAAGACCGATGGTGTGGATCTCAACATCCGCACCCAGTTCGACTTCGACAACTGGGGCAAGCTGACGTCGTCGTTGCAGGGTTCCTGGACCCACAGCTACAAGGTCGACAGCCGCTACGGCTCGGACGAATACGTGGGCACCAGCGGTTATCCGGAATGGCGTGCCAACCTCAACACGCGCTGGGAGCGCGGCGATTGGAGTGTGGCCTGGACCATGAACATGATCGGCTACGAGCCGGGTTACTACGTGGACTACTACCAGGGTGATTACAGCTGCTCGGAGTTGAAGTCCGAGGGTTACGTGAAGCGTTGCGGCGGGGCCTACATCACCCATGACCTGCAATTCGCTTACAACACTCCGTGGAAGGCGAGCATCTCGCTGGGCGTGCGCAACCTGACCAACAAGGCGCCGGTGTACGACGTGGCGTACTCGCCGACCAACTTCAACAACTATCTGTACAACGGCTACGGCCGGCAGTTGTATATGCGGTATACGCAGAGCTTCTGAGTTTGAGTTGGTTTGAGTGATGTGGAGCGGCCCTGGCGACGGGGCCGCTTTTTTTGGGGCGTACTTGCCAGTGCGCGCATTGCCAGCCCCTCTCCCGCTTGCGGGGTGAGAGGAGCAGCTTGCGAACCACTGGTTCGCTGCTCCTTGAACGATCTTGCGCCAGCGCAAGGGCCGGGGCGCGGAGCGGGGGTTGGGGTGAGGGCAGGGCGAAGCCGGGATGGTGAACCTGGGCAACGACTGCCGGAGTTCCAAAGCACAAAGCCCAAGGCCCAAAGCCCAAAGGCCAAAGCTCCCCCCATCCGCCCTCCGGGCACCCTCTCCCGCAAGCGGGAGAAGGGAGTGTCAAAGGCCAAAGGCAAAGCCACAGCCACAGCCAAAGCCACAGCCAAAGCGCTGTCTCTTATACACATCTGACGCTGCCGACGAAGCTAGA
>NZ_JBXFWF010000095.1:0-12191 GCF_056854515.1 Stenotrophomonas sp. STEN063 | reverse complement strand
ATTAAAACAATTGAATCATTGCTTGATTAAACGTCTGCAAGATGGACAGTCATCCATTCCTGCAGGCGTCCTCACAAGATACCTGCGCATACTTTCAAAGAACTTCGAATCAGGCCTCAGCGCCTTCTTCGCAGGCTGCGACGTTTCCGTCGTAGCGAGCCGCCCATTATAGCCGGCTTTTCTGCTTCGTCAACACCTCATTTCGAGGCGGTGACTTCAAGCTTTCCTTCCGCTTGCGCCTCTTGCGAGGCCCCTGCGTCGGGGGAGGTGAAGTATGTGCTTCTTTGCGGGGTTTGTGAAGGGGGGTGTTGGATGTTTTTTCCAACTTTCGTTCATTGGGCCGCTGGAGAAGCTGGGAGTGCTTTGCTTGCACCTTATTAATGTGCGGAGCCGGAGCCGTATAGATGCGCTGATTGAGCTTACGGTGCCGCGGAAACAACACCACTTCGCTCTGCCCTCACCCCAACCCCTCTCCCGCAAGCGGGAGAAGGGCTTTGAGCGTCATTTGTGCGAGAGGGGGCTTTGCTCGCTTGCGCTGTCAGTTGGCTGCCACCAGCAGGACGCGGGCGAAGGTGCGCTTGCCTACCTGCAGCAGACCTTCGAAGCCGGGCTGCAGTACGGTCTGGGCGTCTTCGACCACTTCGCCGTCCACCTTCACCGCACGCTCCTTGAGCTTGCGTGAGGCTTCGGAGTTGCTGGGGGTCAGGCCCGCAGCCGTCAGCAGCGCGCCGATACGCAGGCCTTCGGCCGGGATCGCAACTTCCTGCAGCGGCAGCTGGGTGATGTCGCCCTGCCCGGTCACCGCGGCATTCCAGCCGGCAATGGCCTGCTCGGCAGCAGCAGCATCGTGGAAGCGGGTAGCCAGCTCGCGCGCCAGGCGAAGCTTGATCTCGCGCGGGTTGATGCTGCCTGCCTCGACGTCGGCGCGCAGCTGCTTGGCCTCGTCAATCGAGATGTCGAAGCTGAGCAGGTCGATCCAGCGCCACATCAAGGTGTCGTCCACCTTCATGGTCTTGGTGACGATGTCGATCGCCGGTTCACTGATACCAATGTAGTTACCCAGCGACTTGGACATCTTGTTGACGCCGTCCAGGCCTTCCAGCAACGGCATGGTCAGCACGATCTGCGGCGCCTGCCCGTGGTGCTCCTGCAGGCCGCGGCCCATCAGCAGGTTGAACTTCTGGTCGGTACCGCCGAGCTCGACGTCCGCCTCCAGCGCCACCGAGTCGTAGCCCTGCACCAGCGGGTAGAGGAATTCGTGGATGGCGATGGACTGCTGGGCGGCATAACGCTTGGCGAAATCGTCGCGCTCGAGCATGCGGGCGACGGTGTGCTGGCCGGCCAGGCGGATCATGTCGGCCGCAGTCATCTTGCCGAACCACTCGGAATTGAAGCGGACTTCGGTCTTCTCGCGGTCCAGCACCTTGAACACCTGCTCTTCATAGGTGCGCGCATTGGCCAGCACGTCTTCCTTGCTGAGCGGCTTGCGGGTCAGGCTCTTGCCGGACGGGTCGCCGATCATGCCGGTGAAGTCGCCGATCAGGAAAATGACCTGATGGCCGAGGTCCTGGAACTGGCGCAGCTTGTTCAGCAATACGGTGTGACCCAGGTGCAGGTCCGGTGCAGTGGGGTCGAAGCCGGCCTTCACGCGCAGTGGGCGGCCGCTTTCCAGACGCTGGCGCAGTTCTTCCACTTTGAGGATTTCATCGGCTCCACGACCGATCAGGGCAAGGGCTTCATCAATCGAGGACACGCTAAAACTCCCGACTTCGCAGTCAAAAACATGAATGGTGTTAAGTACAAGTTAACCACGTTAACCGATTGAAAAGCCATGCGGCTCAATGGTTTGACGCGGTATTGATAGGTGTCTATGTTACCTGCGTTTGGGCCCGCGATCCGGGTCGACCAGAGAACCGACCGATGTCCCAACCCGATCATGGCTCCGCGCGCAAACAGCGCTTCCAGGAAAGACTCCACGTCCTGCACGACAACGCCCTGCATCGGAAGTTGAAGGAACATCTGCCCGCCGCGTTCAACGAACGCTGGAACCGGCGGCATTGGATCCACGCCAGCCTGTTCGTCACCATCGGTGCACTGGCGGCCACGATCGTCCCCGGTTTTTCCAATTCCATTGACAGCAACCTGCCGTCGTCGCATTCCACGCTTGCCCTGCCCCTGCCGCCGCTGTCACTGGCGCGGCGCGGCGAAACCCCCGGCGACAGCTGGCAGATCCAGCGGGTGGAGCGCGGCCAGACCCTGAGTGACCTGTTCGAAGCCGCCGGCGTACCGGCGACCACCATGCAGAAGGTGCTGGACCATCCGGGCACCCGCGAGGTGTTGACCAAGCTGCGCCCGGGCGCGGAAATCGCCTTCGACCTGCCGGTCAACGGCAGCCTGCGCAGCATCCGCTTCGACCGCGATGGCAATCACCGCGTGGAGCTGACCCTGCAGGGCGACCAGATCAGCGAAAAGGTCAGCGAGCGGGCAACCAGCACCCGTACCGTGGTGGCCAGCGGCGAGATCACCAGCTCGCTGTACAACGCCGCCCGCAAGGCTGGCTTGTCGCCGTCGGCCATCGCCACGATGACCGATGAGATTTTCAAGTACGACATCGACTTCTCCAAGGACCTGCAGCCGGGCGACCGTTTCAGCGTGGTGCTCGACGAAACCTGGCGCGAAGGCGAGCGCATCGACACCAGCAAGATCCTGGCGGCGACCTTCCAGACCGGCGGCAAGACCTATACCGGCTTCCGTTTTGATCGCGCCGGCAAGTCCGAATACTTCGACCTCAATGGCCGTTCGTTGAAAAAGAGCTTCATCCGTTCGCCGATCCAGTTCGCGCGCCTGAGCTCGAACTACGGCACCCGCCGCCATCCCATCCTCGGCACCATGCGCACCCACAAGGGCGTGGATTACGCCGCACGCACCGGCACCCCGATCATGGCCGCCGGCGACGCCCGCGTGCAGTTCGCCGGCACCCAGCGTGGTTACGGCAATGTGGTGATCCTCGACCACGGCAGCGGCCACACCACGCTGTACGGGCATATGTCGCGGCTGGGCCCCTACCGTGCCGGCCAGCGCGTGAACCAGGGCCAGGTGATCGGCTACGTGGGTTCCACCGGCATGTCGACCGGTCCGCACCTGCATTACGAATTCCGCGTCAACGGCGTGCACCGCAACCCGCTGTCGGTGACGATGCCGCCGCCGCAGCCGCTGCAGGGCGCCGACCTGGCCGCCTTCCGTGCACAGACCGCACCGGCGATGGCACGCATCCAGGGCATGGAAGAACTGATCTACGCCGATGCCGGCGACAGCAGGAAGCCGGCGGCAACGCAGACTGCCGCTGCCGCTGCCGCACCGGCAGCAGGCGGCAAGCGCGGCTGAGCCAGCGCAACACCGTTGACGATACGGGCAGGGAGCTTGAAGCTTCCCTGCCCGTTTCTTTTTAGCGACCGCCATGACCTCTGTTGATCCGCAGCTGCCGCTGTTTCTTGGCCTGATGTCCGGCACCAGCGCCGACGGCATCGATGCGGCGCTGGTGCAGTTTCCGCAGAGCGGTGGATGCCGCTTCGTACACGGTCATACCCATGCCTGGGACGGCGCGACCCGCGATGCCCTGATCGCACTGGGCCAAGGCGGCGAGCCCGCATCGATGGATGCACTGGGGCAGCTGGATGCCAGTGTTGGCATCGCCTTCGCCGCTGCCGCCAACCAGCTGCTGGAAGATGCCGGCGTGCGCCGCGAGCAGGTTCGGGCAATCGGCTCGCACGGCCAGACCATCCGTCATCGGCCGCTGAGCACTCCGGCGTTCACCTGGCAGACCGGCGATGCCAACCGTATTGCCGAGCTGACCGGTATCACCACCGTTGCCGATTTCCGCCGCCGCGATGTGGCTGCTGGCGGGCATGGCGCACCGCTGATGCCGGCCTTCCATCTGGCGATGCTGGGCAGTGCCGACGAAGATCGCGCGGTGCTCAACCTAGGTGGCATCGCCAACCTGAGCCTGATTGCCCGCGACGGTAGCATCCGCGGTTTTGATACCGGCCCGGCCAATGCCTTGCTGGACGGCTGGTGCCAGCGCCATCTTGGTCATGCGTTCGATGGCGATGGCGCGTTTGCTGCCAGTGGCCGGGTGGATGAAGCACTGTTGGGTCGGCTGCTGGCCGAGCCTTGGTTTGCCTTGCCGCCGCCGAAGAGCACCGGTCGCGAGCAGTTCCATCTGGAATGGGTGGAGGCGCAGCTGGGCGTGAATGCGTTGGCACCTGCGGATGTGCAGGCGACGCTGCTGGAACTGACCGCAGCCACGGTGGCCGAGGCATTGCTGGCACAGCTGCCGGCGGCGCGGCGCGTGCTGGTCTGCGGTGGTGGGGTGCGCAATCCGCAGTTGCTGGCGAGATTGCAGGCACGGTTGCCGGGTGTGCTGATCGGTTCCAGCGCCGAACACGGGCTGGACCCGGATTACATGGAGGCGATGGGCTTTGCGTGGTTGGCGCAGGAAACCCTGGCGGGGCGGCCAGGCAATCTGCCCAGCGTCAGCGGTGCGCGCGGGCCGAGGATTCTGGGCGCAATTCATCTGGCATGAGCACCGGGGTTGTAGGAGCGGCGTAAGCCGCGAAGCTGACCCTGCGTCCAATCGACGTGCATACCCAAGGCGGGATTGCCCAGCGCTGTCTACGCCGGATCCTTCAGTGACTTCGCAGCTTACGCCGCTCCTACAGGCATTTCAGGCATTGCCGGGAACGCCTCAGCCGAGCATGGCTCGGCTCTACAGTCGTTCAAATGTCGCTGCCGGTCGGCAGCGCCTGCAGGGCCTTGATCGCTTCGGACAGGACATCCACTTCGGGGTCTTCGAATCCGCCACGCACATGATGTTCGCTGGCGAACAAGCCTTGTTCCAGCAACGCCAGGCAGGTTTGTTCGCGGGTCCAGCCGCGCGCCACCGACAGGCGGCGGATGCGCTCCATCAGCAGCGGATCGATATCACGCAGAGTCACGTCAGCCATGTGCACCACACTACTGTCGGCGGAGCCCCCCGGCGGCATCATCAACGACACCGCCGGAGGATTCAATCAGCGCGCGGGATCAACCCGCGCGCGACAGCTGGGTAGTGGCATCGACCTCGCGCCGCAGCCACCATGCCATCAGCAGGCCCGGCAGGCCCACCACCACCGATACCAGGAAGAAAATCTGCCAGCCGTAGGCGTCGGCCAACACCCCCGCAAACGGCCCGACAAACACCCGCCCCAAGGTCGCAAATGCCGATAGCAAGGCGTAGTGGGTAGCCGAGAAACGCGTCCCGCACAGACCACTGAGCAGGGCAACAAACGCGGCCGTGCCCATGCCACCGGCGAAGTTGTCCAGGCTCAATGCAAACAGCAGCAGGCCATCCATCGGCGTAGGCTGGTCCAGGTGGACGATCAACAGGTTGAACGCCGGCACCTCAACCGTGCCCCAGGCCCCTGCTCCTTCCCGCGCCAGCAGGTAGAAACCGAGATTGGACACCAACTGCAGCACCCCGAAGCCGATCACCGCCGTCGACAGACGCAGACGCAGCAGGAAGAAGCCACCGACGATGGCGCCAACAATCGTCATCAACAGGCCGATGGTCTTGTTGGCCAGCCCCACTTCAGCCTGGCTGAAACCCATGCCCTTGAGCAGGAACGGGGTGGACAGGCTCAACGCGAACGCATCGCCCACCTTGTACAGCACCACCAAGGCCAGGAACGCCCCCGCGCCACGCATGCCGAAATAGCTGCGCAGCGACGCGTTGAGCGTCTCGAACCGCACCCAACGGGTAACGCCCAGCCCCAACACCATGGCCGCGGCGATCTGGGTGACGACGAACACCAGCCGCACCCAGCGGTCGGTGCTGTCCGGATCGAGCCCGAACAACACCAGCGCCTGGTGGGCCAGCCATGCTCCCAGCGCCACGCCGGCGACCAGTGCCAGGAAACCACGCAGCTCACCGCCGGCCTTGGAGACCGGTGCCTTGAAGCGCTCCGGCAGCTGCGGCATCAACAGCAGCGCCAACACGCCCACTGCCACCGACAAGCCCGCCATCACCCGGTAGACCTGCGGCCAGCTCTGCCATTGCTCGGCCCAGATAAGGGTGATGCCGCCAGACAGGACCATCGCCAGACGATAGCCAAGGACGGTAAGCGAACCGCCCAGGCCGCGCTCGGCCGGCGCCAGCAGATCGGTGCGGTAGGCATCGATCACCACATCCAGCGTCGCCGACAGGCAGGCCACCAGCACCGCGACCGACGCGAACAACGCCAGGTTGCGCGATGGCGACAGCGTGCTCATGAAGGTCAATGCCACGCCAAGCGCGAACAGCATCAGCACGATCCAGCCGCGCCTGCGCCCGAGTAATGGCAGATCGAAGCGGTCGATCAGCGGCGCCCACAGGAACTTGAAGGTGTACGGGATACCGATCAGTGACAGGAAGCCGAGCGTGACCAGGTCCAGCCCGTCCACGGTCAGCCAGGCCTGCATCGCGCCGCCGGTCAGCGCCAATGGCAGGCCGGAGGCAAAACCGAGCAGCAGGATCACGAACAACCGGCGCAGGCGTTGCAGCCCGGCCGGCGGGGCTTCCACTACCGCTTCACTCACAGGTCGTAGTCCACGGTGAACGGGGCGTGGTCGGAGAAGCGCTGGCCGGTATAGATCGAGCTGCCACGCAGGCGATCACGCAGGCCCGGGGTGACGAACTGGTAGTCGATGCGCCAACCGACGTCGTTGGCGCGGGCCGCGCCGCGGTTGCTCCACCAGGTGTAGTCCTGGCCTTCCGGGTGCAGCGCGCGGTAGGCATCGACCCAGCCGCGGCCGTTGGCCGTGTCGGTCAGCTCGGCCTGGTCGGCGCAGAAGCCGTTCATCCAGTCGCGCTCCTGCGGCAGGCAGCCGGAGTTCTTCTGGTTGGATTTCCAGTTCTTGATGTCCAGCGCGCTGCGCACGATGTTCCAGTCGCCGCACAGCACGTAATCACGGCCGCTGGCCAGCCATTCGTCGAGGATCGGCTTCAACCATTCCATCACCTCGTACTTGAAGCCCTGGCGCAGCTCGCCCGAGGACCCGGAGGGGATATAGAACGAGACCACGCTGAGGTTGCCGAAGCGCGCCTCGATGTAGCGGCCTTCGTCATCGAACGGCGCCCAGCCCAGTGCCGTACGCACCTCGTCCGGCTCACGCCGGCTCCAGATACCTACGCCGCTATAGCCCTTCTTGGTGATGGCGTCGCGGTAGAAACAATGGTGGCCGTCCGGGCGGAACAGCGCGTCGGTCAGCTGCGACTCCTGCGCCTTGGTCTCCTGGATGCAGAGCACGTCGGCCTGCTGGGCCAGGAACCACTCGTTGAAACCCTTGGTGGTGGCCGAACGGATGCCGTTGGCATTGAAGCTGATGATGCGCATGAAGGACCGCTGTTGGGAAAGCTCAAGACCGGCACAGCATACCGCCCGGACCGGGGCGGCCGACAAACCGGGCCTCAGCTTTCCCCTGACAGCAGCCCGGTTCGCTGCGGGGACCCTGCCCGGACCCGCAGCGCAGCAATTGCAAGGGCCATGCTTTACCCTAGGAGCCTCAATAGACGATAAGACAGCGTATTTACATGAGTGACCACCGTTCCCGTTTCCTGCAGCTGGCGTTGAATGCCGACGCGCTGCGTTTTGGCCAGTTCACCCTCAAGTCTGGCCGGGTGAGCCCGTATTTCTTCAATGCTGGCCGTTTTGACACCGGTCTGGCGCTGGCCCAGCTGGGCAACTGCTACGCCGACGCCATCGACGACGCCGGTATTGCCTTCGACCAGCTGTTCGGCCCGGCCTACAAGGGCATCCCGCTGGCCACCTCGATTGCCTGCGAGTTCTCGCACCGCGGCCGCAACCTGCCGTTGACCTTCAACCGCAAGGAAGCCAAGGACCACGGCGAAGGCGGCACCCTGATCGGCGCCGACATGGCCGGCAAGCGCATCCTGATCGTTGACGACGTGATCACCGCCGGTACTGCCATCCGCGAGGCCCTGGCCATCATCCGCGAGGCCAAGGGCATCCCGGCCGGCATCGTGGTGGCACTGGACCGCCAGGAGATCGCTTCGGAAGAAGACCGCCGTTCAGCCGCGCAGGCGGTGTCCGCAGAGACCGGTATTCCGGTGATCGCGGTGGCCAATCTGGCCGATCTGCTTGCATTCGCGTCCGGGAACCCGGAACTTGTTGGCTATCGCGAACCGTTGCTGGCCTACCGTGGCCGCTACGGGAGCAATCCGACAGGCTGATAGCAGGGGGCTGCCATGGTGCCGAATCCGTCCAAAACCGCCGCGACGTTGGTGCTGATGCTGGCTGCACTGGCATTGCCGGCGCTGGCGCAGAACAAGCCAGCCGATCCCGGCAAGAAGCTGTATTGCTGGGATGAAGGCGGCAAGCGCATCTGTTCGGACACCTTGCCACCGGAAGCGGTGAACAAGGCGCGCGAGGAGTTCAACGCCCGTAGCGGCATCCGCGGTGCGGATGTGCAGCGCGCGCTCACCGCCGAAGAACGTGCCGACGCGGCCCTGGCCAAAGCCCAGGAGGAAGTGGACGCAGCGGCGGCTGATACGCGCAAGCGTACCGAGCAGGCGATGCTGTCCACCTACGCCACTGAAGATGATCTGCGCCGTGTGTTCAGTGAGCGCACGGCGATTGTCGACAACAACGTCAAGACTGCGGTCTTCAACGTGACCAGTCTGCGTGGCGCGTTGGCGGCACAGCTCACCGCTGCAGGCAACAAGGAATTGGCCGGGCAGAAGGTGCCTGACAAGCAGGCCGGCGAGATCCGCCAGCGTCACAACGAACTGATCGCACAGCTGCGCCTGCAGATGGCGTTTGAGCAGCAGCGGCAGGCATTGGAAGTTGAGATCGCCGAGAGCCTGGCGCGGTATCGCGAGCTGAAGGGGATTGCAGCGCCGGTTGATACCGCAGCGGCTGCAACCGCACCTACTGCCAGCACAGAGCCTGCCAAAGGCTGAGCGGTAGCCGGTAGGCGGTAGTGCCGAGCCATGCTCGGCAGGGGCTTTCCCGATCAATTGTTGGATTGAGAATGAAAGCGGCCTGAGGGCCGCTTTTTTCTTAAAAGCTTCCAGTCAAAAGCTTCCCCTCATCCGCCCCTACGGGGCACCTTCTCCCGTAAACGGGAGAAGGGATTGGCTTCCTGCAATTCCAAGTCCGCGAGCTGCTGCAAGTCCCTGAGCTGCTGAAAGTCCGTGAGCCAAAGCAAAGCCAGCCGCAAGCCATGACCGCCATGCCTTCTCCCGCCTGCGGGAGAAGGTGCCCCGCAGGGGCGGATGAGGGGGCTTCGGCTCTGACTCTGACTCTGGCTTAGGATTCGGCTCTGGTTCTGGACTTTGACGCCGCTTCCACCGCGCCGTCAGCCGCCCCTCCCCAAAACCCCACTTTTTACGCGCCTTTTACGCCAACCCAACCCCAGCAGCGTCGATCGTTTACGCCCCCCAGGCGGACGATAGCGGCCTGATCGGGGTGATCAGACTTGTCGTTCGCGCCTGCCTGCCGCCCTACCCGTCCACCGACGCGTACTCCGGCAGCCCCGGCCGCGTCCTGATCGTGATTCGAGGTTTCCATGCCCGGCTGGCTTGCTCTGTTGTGCGGCGTAGTGGTGCTGATCGCCGCTGCCTACCTGTTGTACGCGGTCCTACGACCTGAGTCGTTCTGAGGAGCGCCATCGTGATTGAACCCATCCTCATCATTCTGGCCAGCCTGGCGCTGGCATGGCCGCTCGGTCTGTACCTGGCGCGGCTGATGCGCGGTACGCCGATGCGTATCGACGTCCTCTTCCATTGGGTCGAAAAACCGCTGTACCGCGTGCTCGGGGTTGATCCCAACCACTCCATGTCCTGGCGCGGCTATGTGGTCGCGTTCCTGATCAGCAACCTGGTGTTGGCGGTGCTGACCCAGGCGGTGTTCATGACCCAGGCCTGGTTGCCGTTGAACCCGGACAACATTCCCAACATGCGTTGGGACACCGCGCTGCACACCATGGTGTCGTTCCTGACCAACACCAACCAGCAGCACTACAGCGGCCAGGCGCAGCTGTCCTATTTCGCGCAGATGACCGGCATCACCGGCCTGCAGGTGATCACCCCGATGATGGGCTTGGCACTTGCAGTGGCAACGCTGCGTGCCTTGTTCATGAAGCCTGCCAGCAACGACACCGGCAATGCCCCCGTACGCGTCACCGTGGGCAACTACTACGCCGACGTGGTGCGCCTGTGCCTGCGCTTCCTGCTGCCGCTGTGCCTGGTATGGACGCTGCTGCTGAACTGGCAGGGCGTGCCTTCCACGCTGGCCGCTGGCCCGCAGGCGACGCCGATCGATGCCAGTGCCGGCATGGACACGCAGAAGATCCCGCTCGGCCCGGTCGCGGCGATGGTCGCAGCCAAGCAGCTCGGCGCCAATGGCGGCGGCTGGTACGGCCCGAACAGCGCCTTCCCGCTGGAAAACCCGACGCCCTTGTCGAATGCACTGGAACTGATCGGCATCCTGCTGATCCCCATGGCCATCATCTGCATGCTCGGCAGCTTCACCGGCCGGCGTCGCTTTGGTGCGCTGGTGTTCGGCTGCATGTTGACCATGTCGGTACTGTCCACCAGCGCCAGCCTGTGGCTGGAAGGGCACAGCCGCAGCGCCACCAGCGCCTTGCTGATGGAAGGCAAGGAAGCACGCTTCGGTGCCGATGGCACAGCGCTGTGGTCGTCCATCACCACCCAGGTGCAGAACGGTTCGGTCAACGGCATGCATGATTCGCTGAGCCCGCTCGGCGGCATGATGCCCATCGTCAACATGCTGATCAGTGCCATCTGGGGCGGCATCGGCTGCGGCATCCAGCAGTTCCTGGTCTATCTGATGATGGCGGTGTTCCTGGCCGGCTTGATGACCGGTCGCACACCCGAGCTGCTGGGCCGCAAGCTGGAAACGCCGCAGGTACGCCTGCTCGCGGTGCTGGTGTTGCTGCAGCCGATCACCCTGCTCGGGCTGACCGCACTGACCCTGGCCGTGCCCGGCCTGGCCGGCACCTCCAACCCCGGCTTCCATGGCATCAGCCAGGTGTTCTACGAGTTCACCTCGGCCTATGCCAACAACGGCTCGGGCTTTGAAGGACTGGCCGACAACACCGTGTGGTGGAACCTGAGTTGTGCACTGGTGTTGGTGCTGGGTCGTTTCCCGATCCTGATCATCCCGCTGGTCATCGCCACCCAGCTGGCCGCCAAGCGGCAGGTGCCGCAAAGCGCGGGCAGCCTGCAGATTGAAACCCCGACCTTCGCATTGACGCTTATCTGCGTGGTCATTGTCCTTACCGTGCTGCAGTTCCTGCCAGCGCTGGTGCTTGGCCCGGTGGCCGAACACCTGAGCCTGGTGGCCCTGCAGGGAGCCCCCTCACCGTGAACGCCCCCATGAACCGCTCCGCCTCTCCTGCGGCATCTTCTCCTGCGGCAGCCCGCCGCCCCGCCCTGCTCGATGCCGCCGGCCTGCGCCGTGCCCTGTTCGACTCGGTCCGCAAGCTGTCACCGCTGCACCTGCTGCACAACCCGGTGATGGCGGTGGTGATGGCCGGCACCGTGCTGGCCTTGATCGTCACCCTCAGCGGCACCGCGCCGTTGGGCTTTGGCCTGGCCGTCACCGCGATCCTGCTGGTGACGGTGCTGTTCGGCAATTTCGCCGAAGCCGTGGCCGAGGCGCGTGGCCGTGGCCAGGCCGCGTCGCTGCGCCGTGCACGCCAGGACCTGGTCGCACGGCGTGTCGCCACGCCGTTGCAGGGTGCTGCCGAAAGCCGCGTGCCAGCTGCCGAGCTGCGCCCGGGTGAGTATGTGATCGTCAGCGCCGGCGAGTTCGTGCCGGCCGATGGCGAGATCGTGCACGGCCTGGCCACCATCAACGAGGCAGCAGTGACCGGCGAATCCGCTCCAGTACTGCGCGAGGCCGACACCGACCGCTCCGGCGTGATCGGCGGCACCAAGGTGCTGTCCGACGAGATCGTGGTGCGGGTCAGTGCCGAATCGGGCCATAGCTTCCTCGACCGCATGATCGCGCTGGTGGAAGGCGCAAACCGGCAGAAGACGCCCAACGAGATCGCGTTGACCTTGTTGCTGGCAGCGATGTCGCTGACCTTCCTGGTGGTGGTGGCTACGCTGCGGGCGATTGCGGGCTTTT
>NZ_JBXFWF010000094.1:0-13199 GCF_056854515.1 Stenotrophomonas sp. STEN063 | reverse complement strand
TCCTGATGTTGGTATATTGCTCCGCCAGTGGCCTTCAGTTGCGTGCCCCTGTTGGCTTTCCGGACATCTCCACCCCCCCCCCGGCCCCCCCACTACAGTGAGGCCTAGGCCGCGCTTACCGGCAGCCATTGCTGCAGCAGCTCGCGTACGTCATGCAGCGAGGCGGTGATGTGGTGACCGTAGCCGCGCACTTCTTCGTCCGGCTCCAGCAGGTCCGGAATCTGGATGGTGGTCATGCCTGCGGCCAAGGCCGCGCGCACGCCGGTTGGTGAATCTTCCAGCGCCAGGCAATGTACGGGGGCGATGCCCAAACCGTGCGCGGCGTGCAGGTAGATATCCGGGGCCGGCTTGGAATGGGCAACATCGCTGCTGGTGGCAACGAACTGGAAATACTGCAACAGCCCGGCCGCCTCCAGCTTGCGCTGGGCCAGCGGTGAGCGGGTGGCGGTGGCCACCGCGCGCGGGATGTCATGCTCGCGCAGCAACTCCAGCAACTCGATGATGCCCGGCCGCAACGGCACACCGGCATCAACGATGCCGGCATAGCGCGCATAGGCATCTGCCAGCAGCGCGTCGGTACGTTCCATGCCCAGCACGTCGGCCAGTTTCTGCCGGGTGGTGGCATCGGATGAGCCGATCAGGGACAGCAGCAGCGGACGCGGCAAGCCATAGCCATGCTCTTGCGCGGTCTGCTCCAGACAGCCCATCAGCGCACGCTCGCTGTCCAGCATCAGCCCATCCATGTCGAACACCAGCGCCTGCGGGCGGGCCAGCAATTCCATCAGGCCTGCTCTCCAAACAGCACCGCCAGATCGGCGGCATCGAGCTGACGCCATTGGCCTTCAGGCAGATCACCCAGGCCCAGGCCGCCAATGCGCGAACGGTGCAGCGCCTGCACGTGGTTGCCCACCGCGGCGAACATGCGCCGCACCTGGTGGTAGCGGCCTTCGTGCAGGGTTAGTCGCGCGGCGCGTGCGCCCAGCACCTCAAGTTCGGCGGGCAGCAAGGGCTTGTCGTCCGACTCCAGCAGCAGCGTGCCGCTGGCGAACCGGGCGGTCTCGCTGCCGCTCAGGTCTTCCGCCAGCTGCGCTTCGTAGACCTTGTCCAGCTTCGACTTCGGCGACACGATGCGGTGCAGCAGCTGGCCGTCATCGGTCATCAGCAACATGCCCGAGGTGTCGCGATCGAGGCGACCAACGCTGGACAGCACCGGGTCGCGGTCGCGGAAACGCTCGGGCAGCAGCTCATAGATCAAGCGGCCATGGTCTTTGGTCGAACAGGTATAGCCGGCCGGCTTGTGCAGCATCAGGATCAGGCCCGGCGGCGGGTCGAGCAGCTCGTCATCGATGCGGATGTTGTCGTGCTCGACCTTGTCGTCGGCATACAGCACTTCACCTTGCGCATCGGTAATGCGGCCTTCGCGGAACATCTGCTGCACCTGCTTGCGGCTGCCGTACCCGAGGTTGGCGATGTGCTTGACCAGCTTCATGCGCGGCCCCGCGTACCGACGATGACCTTGAAACCATCGCGCTCGGCGGCCACCCGCACTTCACCGAAGCTCTCGGTGAGGATCTGCTCGTAGGGCAGATGGCGGTTGGCGACCATGAACAACTGCCCGCCCGGACGCAGCGACTGCGCAGCCACGGCGATGAAGCGGCGGCCGATGTCAGGCCGGTCTTCGCGCGCCGGGGTGTGGAACGGAGGGTTGGAGACGATGAAGTCGTAGCGACCATCGATGCCGGCGGTGACATCCTGCCAGCGGAAATCCAGCTTCACCTGCGCACCGGCCTCGGCCAGGTTGTGGCGGGCCAGAGCCAACGCACGCGCCTCGGCTTCGTACAGATCCAGCGCGGTGACCTTGGGGCAGCGTGCCAGCACTTCGGACGACAGATAGCCCCAGCCCGCGCCCAGGTCGGCGCCGCGACCGGCCAGATCCGCCGGCAGCTGCTCCACCAGCAGGGCCGAGGCCGGATCGATGCGGTCCCAGGCAAACACGCCGGGGCGGCTCAGGAAGCGGCCATCAACGATCTTGCGCGGTGCATCCAATGCGGACCAGCGCTTGTGCAGCGCCGCGTCGTGCTGGCCTTCGGCCGGCAGCGACCAATAGGCCCGGCAGTGGTTCTTGGTCAGCGTGCCGCCCAGCCCGGCCAGCTGCTGCAGGTCGCTTTCGCCGGAGCGGGCGCCCTCGTTGTTGGACTGGCAGGCGAGGATGATGCCGCCCGGAGCCAGCTTGCCCAGCGCCTGCACAAACAGCGCGCGGGCTTCGTCGCGCTGCCGCGGCGGCAACACCAGCACCAGCGCATAACGCTCGTCGGACTGCTCCAGCGCCTGCTCATCGCGCACTTCCCAGCCACTGCGCTGCAGCGCCTCGGCAAACGGGCGGAAGCTCTGCGAGCAAACCAGTTGGGTGCCGTCGGCATGCTCGCGCAGCGGCCAGCCGTCACGCGCGCGCAGGAACAGGACCGGCCCCTGCGGCCAACGCAGGCCAGCCTTGGAGAACGGGAGGAACAGGGTTTCCAACGGTGCGTCGTGCGGAGCAGGCATGCCGGTAATTCGTCTAGCAGGGCCGGCCATTCTACCGGGCCGGCCCCGGTCACCGGCCGCAGCCAGCTGAATGAGGCCTCACGCCCGCGCTGGATCAGGGTTCGGCGGCCGGCAGATGCTGCACCTGGAGCACGCTGTCCAGCCACACCACGTGCTGCTGGCAGGCCCGCAACAGGTCTTCCAGCCGCACCGTCGCGTTCACCCCGGGCTGCTCGTTGTGGTCGGCAAAATGCTGCAACGTCGGCTGCTCGGTAACGGTGCCAGCCACGCGACTGCCATCCTTGAGGACCAGCATGACCCGGGCCTGCTCCGGCAACTGGCCGAGCAAGGCCTCCAGCGATGCGATCAGCATCGGGTCGGAATAAACATGCGGCGCATACAGGGGCATGACAGCGTCCATGGGTGAACGCCGTCACAGTAGCGTTTTTCCGCGTGAAATCCGTGCAAAAATTTCAGCGTGGCAGGCGCGCGTCGCGGATAGCCGAAATCAGCTGCGCCACGCTGTACGGCTTGGCCAGATGCCCCTGGAACCCAGAGGAAAACGCACGCCGCCGGTCATCGGCACGGGCCAGCGCGGTCACCGCCACCGCTGGCAGCTCATCGCCGCCGACGCCCAAGGTCTCGCGCAGGGTGTGGATCAGGCCGTAGCCATCCATGCCCGGCATGCCAATGTCGCTGATCAGCACGTCGAATGCGGTATGTCCGCGCAGGTCCAGCAGCTCCAAGGCTTCGGCAGCGGTGCTGGCTGTAACCACCGACGCGCCCTGCTCTTCCAGCAGGCGGCGGATATAGCCCAGCATGTCGACCTGGTCTTCCACCGCCAGCACGCGCAGGCCCTGCAGGGCATTGGGCACCAGTACCTGCTCACCGATGCGGCCGCGCTGCACGCGCCGGCGCGGATGGTTCGCCGCCTTCTGCGCTTGAAACTCCGGCAGGCGCAGATGGAAGGTGGCGCCACGCCCTGGCCCTTCGCTGGCCGCCGAAACTGTACCGCCATGCAGCTCGGTCAGCTGCTGGACGATGGCCAGGCCCAGCCCGAGGCCACCGTGGCGACGGGTAGTGGTGCTGTCGGCCTGACTGAAGCGGCTGAACAGGTGTTCCAGGAACTCCGGCGCGATGCCGTCACCGTCGTCCTTGATCTGCACCACCAGATGGCCGGCTTCGTGCTGCAGGCTGATCTCGATCCGCCCTTCAACCGGGGTGAACTTGATCGCGTTGGACAAGAGATTGCCGAGTATCTGCTGCAGACGGGTGGCATCGCCAAGCACCGGCTGCGGCAGCTCCGGCAGCTCCAGCACCACCGTCTGCGCCTTGCCTTCGGCCACCAGCTCCTGCGCACGCACCGCTTCACGCAGCTGCTCGGACAGGTCCAGCACTTCCACTTCCAGCTGCACCTTGCCCAGCAACATGCTGCTCAGGTCGAGCATGTCCGACATCAGGTTCTTCTGCGTCATCGCGCTGCTGGCGATCACTTCCATGCCACGGCGCATCGGGTGATCGGCCTCCATGCGTTGCAGCAGCAGCTCGCTCCAGCCCAGCACCGTGGTCAGTGGCGTGCGCAGCTCATGCGACAGGGTAGCGAGGAATTCATCCTTCATCCGCGCCATGCCTTCGGCGGCGTTGCGCGCCACACGCTCGGCGGTGAGCAGGTCTTCGCGTGCCATTTCGATTTCACGGCGCTCGGTGATATCCGGGCTGTTGCCCGCCAGGCCGATGAAGCGGCCATCGGCCGAAAAACGCGGTACCGCGTTCATTTCCAACCAACGCCATTGTCCATCGTGGCGGCGCACGCGGGTATTGGCGTGCAGCTCGGTGCGGCCGTTCAATGCAGCCTGCAATTCGTACTCGAACGAGGCACGTTCGTCCGGATGCAGAAGGCGCTGCCAGGGGTCCGGCCCCAGGTCCTGATCAGCCGGCAAACCGAAGAAAGTGAAGAACGCGGTATTGACGAAGCGCAGCTGGCCGCGGTCATCCACCACCCAGACCGGCATCGGCAGGCCGTCGGCCAAGGCACTGAAACGCGCCTCGCTTTCGGCCAGCTCGGTTTCAATCCGCTTGCGTGCCGAGATATCGAACAGAAACACCGCGACCTGGTGCTTGTCGGGCTTGCCGATGCGTACCGCCTCCACCGAATACCAGCGCGACGGCTCCGACACCTGGCGCTCGAACTGGCTGATCCCGCCTTCGCTGACCACCCGCCCAAAGGCCTGGAACCAATCCGCCTCCATCGCCGGCACCACCTCGCTGGCGCGCCGACCGGTGACATTGCTCAGGCCGGTGACCTTCTGGAAACCGGCATTGACCTTGCGGTAGATGAAATCCACCGCGGTGCCCTGTTCAAACACCAGCTCGATCACGCAGAAGCCGCTGGCCACCGCATTGAATACCTCCCGATAGAGGCTGGAGCTTTCCAGATCCTCTTCGTCCAGAGACAGCAATGACAGGTGTGAGTCCGGGCTGGGGGCAGGCATTGTCGGAGAGGAGAAATGGCGCGGCGAAGAGGGATACGTGCCGCTCAGTCTGGGCGACAAACCATCCACAGCCTGTGATGATGAACCATCGCGCAATCCGCTGCTGCGAACTGGCACCGTGTTCATTGCAGCGTGGGGGTGTGGGCCTCACACTTCCATCATCAAAGTCCACCAGGAGCATGTCATGAAAACACTGACCGTTACCGGACTTGTCCTGGCCTGCCTGCTGGCTGCCGGCGGTGCCGATGCCAAGCCGCGCACCGTATCCGATCCCGAAGCGCCGCATGCCCTGAGCGTCGAAGGTCCAGTACAGGTGCAATGGACCGATCCGACACAGTTCACCGAGCTGCGCTACAGCCGCAACCGCTGGGACGCGCAGCGGGGCAACTGGGTGGAGGATCTGGCCGAACACCTGCGCAAGCAGGCCAGCAAGCAGCTGCCGGAAGGGCAGAAGCTGGACGTGACCATCACCGACATCAAGCGTGCTGGCGACTACGAGCCGTGGCATGGCCCGCGCCTGGATGACATCCGCGTGATGCGCGACATCTACCCGCCGCGCATCACCCTGCAGTTCACCTTGACCGATGCCAATGGCCAGATCATCGACCAGGGCGAGCGCAAGCTCTCCGACACCGGTTATCTGCTCAACAGCAGCCTGCCCAACAACACCGACCCGCTGCGCTACGAAAAGCGCCTGCTCAATGACTGGGTACGCCGCGAACTGCAGAGCGATCGCAGCACTGCCGGTTTGTAATTCGCAATCGCGTAGATAGGAATCAGAAAGGGCCGCAATGCGGCCCTTTCTGTTTCACCTGTAGTGCCGAGCCATGCTCGGCAGACGCTCTACCGGCTCGCTGAAACCCGTGGGAGCGGCGTCAGCCGCGAAGCTGGCAGCAATGAAGCTGCATGCAACTCTGCGATCGCTTGGGTTGCCAAGCTTCGCGGCTGACGCCGCTCCCACAAATGCAAAATGCAAAATGAAACGGGCCGCGACGCGGCCCGTTTCATTCATTGCACCCGGCAGCCTCACGCCGACAAATACACGCGCGGCGTGCGCTTGAGGCTGCACGGCAAACGATAGGCGCTGGTATTGCAGCGCGGCGCCAACTCGGAAATGGTCGGCGCATTGCCCCACAACTGCACGATGCTGCCACGTGCTGCCTGCGGGTGATCGCTCAGGTCTACGGTCAACATGTCCATCGATACACGACCAATCAACCGCCCCGGCACGCCATCGATCAACACCGGCGTGCCATTCGGCGCGAACTGCGGATAGCCATCGGCGTAGCCCATCGCAACCACGCCTACGCGCGTTGGCTTTTCAGCGACAAAACGCGCGCCATACCCCAGCGGTTCGCCGACAGCGAGTTCGCGCACCGCGATCACCCGCGACTGCAGGGTCATCACCGGGCGCAGCTGCGCGGCATGCGGGCTGGGCTGCGGATACAAGGGATCGGCGCCGTACAGCATCAGCCCCGGGCGTACCCAATCGCTGCGCACATCCGGCCAGCCCAACAAGGCCGGCGAATTGCACAGGCTGGTTTCACCCGCCAAACCTTCTGTCGCACGAACGAAGACATCGAGCTGCTCGCGGGTGCGGTTGCTGTCCAGTTCATCGGCACGCGCCAGGTGGGTCATCAACACCAGCGGGCCGACCTGCGGCAGTGCGCTCAGGCGTGCATGCGCGTCGCGGAACTCTTCCGGCGACAGACCCAGCCGGTGCATGCCGCTGTCCAGCTTGAGCCAGATACGCAGCGTGGCGTCGGTCTTGAATGCCTCCACCGCCTCCAGCTGCCACGACGTGGCCACGACCACCCAGAAATCATGTTCGACGATCAACGGCAGTTCGGCCGCGTCGAAGAAGCCTTCCATCAGCAGGATCGGGCCACGGATGCCGGCCTGACGCAGCTCCAGCGCTTCTTCGATGCAGGCCACGCCAAAACCATCGGCCTCGTCCTGCAGCGCGCGGGCGCAGTTCACCGCGCCGTGCCCGTAAGCATCCGCCTTGATGATCGCCAAGGCCTTGCCACCGCCGAGCTGGCGGGCCAGCCGGTAGTTGTGGCGCAGTGCGTCCAGGTCGATCAGTGCCTGTGCCGGGCGCATCAGTGCTGGCCCTTGCCGTAGCGGAAGATATCCAGGCCTTCGGTACTGATCTGCGGCTGCTTGCCGCTCATCAGGTCGGCCAGGTAACGGCCGGAGCCGGCTGCCATGGTCCAGCCGAGTGTGCCGTGGCCGGTATTGAGGAACAGGTTGCGGTACGGCGTTGCGCCGATCACTGGCGTGCCGTCCGGCGTGGCCGGGCGCAGGCCGGTCCAGAAGCTGGCCTGCGACAGGTCGCCGCCGTCCGGGTACAGGTCCTTGACCACTTTCTCCAGCGTGGCGCGACGGCGCGGCTCCAACGACAGGTCGAAACCGGCCACTTCGGCCATGCCACCGACGCGGATGCGGTCTTCGAAGCGGGTGATGGCGATCTTGTAACTTTCGTCGAGGATGGTCGAATTCGGTGCCATCGCTGCGTTGGTGATCGGCAGGGTCAGCGAGTAACCCTTCAGCGGGTACACCGGCAGCTGCATGCCCAACGGTGCCAGCAGCTGCGGCGAATAGCTGCCCAACGCCAGCACGTAGTGGTCGGCGGTCTCCAGCTTGCCGTTGATGCGTACGCCGGTGATGCGGTCGCCATCGGTCTGGATCGAAGCGATGTCCTGGTCGAAGCGGAACTCGACACCGGCCGCTTCGGCCAACGCCGCCAGCTTGGTGGTGAACAGCTGGCAGTCGCCGGTCTGGTCTTCGGGCAGGCGCAACGCGCCGACCAGCATCTCTGTCTTGCCGGCCAGCGCCGGCTCAACCCGGGCAATGCCCTGGCGGTCCAGCACTTCGTAGGGCACGCCGTATTCGCGCAGCACCTCGATGTCCTGCGCGGCGGCATCCAGCTGCTGCTGGGTGCGGAACAACTGGGTGGTGCCCAGCTGGCGACCTTCGTAGTCGATGCCGGTGGCGGCGCGCAGCTCGTTGATGCAATCGCGGCTGTAGTCGGACACCCGCACCATGCGCGCCTTGTTGACCGCGTAACGGGCCGAGGTGCAGTTGCGCAGCATCTGCCACAGCCAACGGTACTGGGCGATGTCGGCGGTGGGGCGGATGGCCAGCGGCGCATGCTCCTCGAACAACCACTTGATCGCCTTGAACGGCACGCCCGGGGCGGCCCACGGCGAGGTGTAGCCGAACGACAGCTGGCCGGCATTGGCAAAGCTGGTTTCCAGCGCCGGGGCCGGCTGCCGGTCCACCACGGTGACCTCAAAGCCGGCCTGCCGTAGATACCAGGCACTGGTCGTGCCGATCACACCGCTGCCAAGCACCAGAACGCGCATTTTCATTCTCCGGACCACATCATTCCCTGCGCACGGGACGGCAGGGGCTAGGAACGGCGCAGTATATTCAGGGTCAGCCAGTTGTTTTCCCTGTATTAGCTTGCCGAATCAGGTTAATTTCCCGCTTCGTTCATCAAAAACAGAGCCGCCATGGCCACCCGCAGCCGCGAACTGGACAAGATCGACCGCAAGATCCTGCGCATCCTGCAGCAGGAGGGGCGTATCTCCTTCACCGAGCTGGGCGAACGCGTCGGCCTGTCGACCACGCCCTGCACCGAGCGCGTGCGCCGGCTGGAGCGCGAAGGCGTGATCACCGGCTACTACGCACGACTGGACCCTTCCTCGGTCAAGGCCAGCCTGCTGGTGTTCGTGGAGATCAGCCTGGCCTACAAATCCGGCGACATCTTCGAGGAATTCCGGCGTGCGGCGCTGAAGCTGCCCAACGTACTGGAATGCCATTTGATGTCCGGCGATTTCGATTACCTGCTCAAGGCACGCATCAACGAAATGGCCTCCTACCGCAAGTTGCTCGGCAGCACCCTGCTGACCTTGCCGCACGTACGCGAATCCAAAAGCTACATCGTGATGGAGGAAGTAAAAGAAACCCTCTGCCTGCCAATAGCAGAGTAGTGCCGAGCCGTACGCCCCTCCCTTTGGCCGCAGGCCAAGGGGGTGAAGAGGGCCTGCTTGCACGCCACCGGCGTGCGGCCTGATGAACGACCGAAGGCCATGCCTTCGGGCCGGGCGGGTTGGGGAGGGATAGCTTTTGGCTTTGGCTTGGAATGCCTCCTGCCGAGCATGGCTCGGCACTACAGGGTCAGCGCGCACCGGCCGGCGGCGGCACTACCTGTTGCCCCACACCGCTGGGCACGGTGTCGTAATAGCGATTGGTGCGGGTATCCAATACCCGGCCGGGGCTGGTCTGCCGCATATGCGGCGCTGGCTGTCCCTTGCTGTCGTAGATCGGACGCGCGGTCTGCGCTGGCTGGCTGATCGGCTTTGCCTTCGGCGTCGGTTTGGGCTTGGTGACCGGCTGTGGCGGCAATGGCCGCGCATCCTCCTGGCGCTGGTCGGATGGCACCGTTGTCGACGGCCGCGACGGCGGCGGCAGCGTCACCGGCCGGGTTGCAGTCGGCGACGGTGGCTGCTGTAGCTGCGCCTGCGCCGAGAGCGGTGCGATCGCCAGCACTGCCAGCGCCAGATATGTCATCCGTTTCATCGACATCTCCCGTTGCTCGACCAGCCGAGCATGCGCCGACACGGCTGGCGCCACCATGAATGCGCCCTTGGACTGGCCACTGCCCGCCCCTACCATTGATACCTGCCCCACGGATGCCGCGCCATGACCGCCTTCGACCTGACCCCTCCCAGCACCACCCAACGTGATGCCCTGATCGCCGGGCTCAGCAGCGAAGAACAGCGCGTGCTGCTGCATCACGGCACCGAGGCACCGTTCTGCGGCGTGTTCCTGGATAACAAGCGTGACGGCGTGTACTGCTGCCGCCTGTGCGCGCTGCCGCTGTTCCGTTCCAGCACCAAGTTCGACTCGGGCACCGGTTGGCCGAGCTTCTTCGCACCGTTCGATCCGGCCCATGTGCGCGAGATCCGCGACATCAGCCACGGCATGATCCGCACCGAGATCGTCTGCGCACGCTGTGGCAGCCATCTTGGCCATGTATTCCCGGACGGCCCGCCGCCGACCTTTGAACGGCATTGCCTGAACTCAGTGTCGCTGGGCTTTGTCGAGAACGGCCAGCCGTACCCGGACCCGCTGCAGCGTGGCGGAGCCGAGGCACAGCCCGCAGCGTAAGCAAGCGCGTCACCTGTAGTGCCGAGCCATGCTCGGCAGGGGCTCTACTAGTAAAGCCTCAGCCGAACATGGCTCGGCTCTACAGAACAGCATTACCTGTAAAGCCTCAGCCGAGCATGGCTCGGCTCTACAGAGCAGCATTACCGGTAAAGCGTCAGCCGAGCATGGCCCGGCTCTACAGGGGCTGCTGCGCTCAGCCTACAGATTTTCCGCTGACGGCCGACAACGGGATATCCCCTCCCCTTGTCTGCCCCCATGCTTATCATCGTCGGCCTGCTCGTTGTCATTTTCGCTGTCCTGGGCGGCTACGTCGGTGCGCACGGGCGCCTGGCCGCGCTGTGGCAGCCCTACGAACTGGTCATCATCGGTGGTGCCGCCCTCGGTGCTTTCCTGATCGCCACGCCGCTCAAGACCGTCAAGCAGACCCTGCGGGCAACCGTCAGCGTGTTCAAAGGCCCGCAGTACAAGCGCCAGGACTACCTGGACGTGCTCAGCCTGCTCTACGAACTGCTCAACAAGGCGCGCCGTGAAGGCTTCATGGCGCTGGAAGACCACGTCGAGAATCCGCAGGACAGCGCGGTGTTCGCCAACTACCCGAAGGTGCTGGCCGACCACCATCTGCTCGACTTCATCACCGACTGCCTGCGCCTGATGATCGGCTCCAACATCGAGCCGCATGAGCTGGAACCGCTGCTGGAGCTGGAGCTGGAAAAGCACCACCACGAGGCGATGGAACCGGCCCACGTGCTCAACAAGGTCGCCGATGGCCTGCCTGGGTTCGGCATCGTCGCCGCGGTGCTGGGCATCGTCATCACCATGGGCTCGATCGGCGGAGACATCAAGGAAGTGGGCGCGCACGTGGCTGGCGCGCTGGTTGGTACCTTCCTCGGCATCCTGCTCGGCTACGGCTTCGTCGGCCCGCTGGCCGCGGCGATGGAGGCACGCGCCGAACAGGACGCCCGCATCTATGAATCGGTGAAGACCGCACTGCTGGCCTGCCTGCGTGGCTACAACCCGAAGATCGCGCTGGAGTTCGCCCGCAAGACCGTGCCCTCGGCACTGCGGCCGGGTTTCAGCGAGTTCGAACAGCACCTGAAGTCGGTCAAGTAAGGCGCGCGCCATGACCGAGAGCAAACCCACGGTAATCGTTCGCCGGGTGAAGAAAATCCAGGGTGGCGGCCACCACGGCGGTTCGTGGAAGGTGGCCTACGCCGACTTCGTCACCGCGATGATGGCCTTCTTCCTGGTGCTGTGGCTGATGGCCGCCACCACCAAGCCCGAGCGCGCGGCGATCTCCGAGTACTTCCGCAACCCCAGCCCCTTGAGTGGCACCAGCAGCACGCCGGCTCCGGGCATGGCCGGCCCCGGCGGCGCCAGCACCTCGATGATCAAGCTCGGTGGCGCCACCGATGTCTCGCGCGGCAACAGCAATGACCCGTTCCAGAACCAGCAGGAAGCGGTGCCCACGCCGGTGCAGGAGCGCGAGCGCGACAAGCAGCGGCTGGAAGCACTGAAGCAGGAGCTGCAGGAAGCGATCAGCAAGAGCCAGGCGCTGGAGCCGTTCAAGGACCAGCTGCTGCTGGACATCACCCCGGAAGGCCTGCGCATCCAGATCGTGGACAAGCAGAACCGGCCGATGTTCGACCTCGGCAGCGCGCGCCTGATGCCGTATACGCAGACCATCCTGGTGGAGCTGTCGCGCTACATCAACCAGGTGCCCAACCACATCAGCCTCACCGGCCATACCGACACCACCGCCTATTCCACCCAGCTGGGTTACGGCAACTGGGAGCTGAGTGCAGACCGCGCCAATGCCGCACGGCGTGCGCTGCTGGAAGGCGGCATGGACCCGGCCAAGGTGGCGCGGGTGGTCGGGTTGGCGTCCTCGGTGCTGTTCGACAAGGCCAATCCACAGAACCCGATCAACCGCCGCATCAGCATCGTGGTGATGAGCCAGGAAGCCGAGGCGGCAGCACTGAACCAGGCCGACAGCCTGCCGGTGCCGGTGACCGCCGTCGTCCCGGCAGCCACTGCAGCGGCCCCGGCTGATGGCGTCAGCGACGGCCCCGGCTGAGCCCTGTTCCGGCAGCAGGGGCCCGCTGCGCCTACAATGGGCATCGTTTTCCTTTTAGCCGAACAACATGTCCAAGCTCTCCAAAGCCAAGCGCGACAAGCGCAAGAAGCAGGCCCCGCGCCGCCCGTTCGCCCGCCTGAACGCCCAGCAGCAGGTGCAGAACCACGCCGTGCTGGTCAACGAAGAAGGCCAGGTCGTGGCCGCCATCGGCCTGCAGGGCAATGAGTGGCTGCTGGCCATCGGCGGCCAGACCATGGGCAATGCCGACAACCCGGTGCCGATGCTGGCCATGCTCAAGCACCTGGCCAATGTGCAGGAGAAGGAAGGCCGCAAGGTCACCCTGGAGTACTCCGCGGCGCTGCAGCAGATGATCGACGACCTGGCTGCCGACGAAGGCAAGACCGCCGACGACTACCTGGCCGGCCTGGTATCCGAATTCGAAGGCATCGAAGGCGAGGAAGCCGCTGACGACGCCGCGGAAGAGGCCATCGCCATCGCCGAAGAAGTACCGGCTGACGACGACAAGTCCAAGGCCTGAGTCCAGGGCCGAACGTGACGGTCTATATCGACGATGCAGTACATCCCTGGCGCGGTGAGCGCTGGGCGCATCTGATGGCCGACACCTTGCCCGAGCTGCATGCGCTGGCGCAGCAGCTCGGGATTCCGCGCAGGGCCTTCCAGAACCGCCCCAGCGGCGTGCACTACGACGTGCCGGCACCGCTGCGTGAGCAGGCCATCGTGCTCGGCGCGCAGGCGATATCACGGCATACCGACCGCGCGCAGATGCGCAGGGTGATTGCCAATGCGCGGGCGTTGTACCAGCCCTGATGAACCCACCATAGTGCCGAGCCATGCTCGGCTGGGGCTGTACCGATAGACCAACCTGTAGTGCCGAGCCATGCCCGGCAGGGGTTTACCGGTAACGCTTCTGC
>NZ_JBXFWF010000093.1:0-13529 GCF_056854515.1 Stenotrophomonas sp. STEN063 | reverse complement strand
TAGGTTGTAAGCTGAATCTTTGCCGGTTACCCCGTTGGCTTTTGGTTATTGGTGGGGGGCGTAAACTCCCCGGGGTGCGCGGCTGACGCCGCTCCTACAAAAGTCGAAGACGGAATCCTCGGTATTCGGCTGGGTCGATCAGATCCAGCACAAACCCGCAGCGCCACAGGATGGCGCTGCGTTGCGGCGCTTGTTGGCGACACGCAACCGCGCCATCGCTCCTGCACAACCCGTCGAACGTGGCCCGGTTGATCGCGATCTACCCGGCACCGAGATCGCCCCCGGACTGCATCTGATCGAAGCCTTCATCCCGCAGGCGATTCCAACGCAACCGCTGTCGTTGGCTTTCAGCAAGCGCCCTGAAGAATCCGTCGCGGCGCAGGACCTGCTGTTCTTCGATACCGAGACCACCGGCCTGGCCGGCGGCACCGGTACCCGCGCCTTCATGATCGGCGCCGCCGACTGGCATCACGATGCAGCGCGCGGCGAAGGCCTGCGCGTGCGCCAGCTGCTGATGTCAACGATGGGCGCGGAGAGCGCGATGCTGGAGTTGTTCGCCAGCTGGTTGTCACCGGAGACCGTGCTGTCCAGCTACAACGGGCGCTGCTATGACGCGCCGTTGTTGAAGACGCGTTACCGGCTGGCGCGGCGCGGTGATCCGATTTCCGCATTGGATCACGTGGACCTGCTGTTCCCGACCCGCCGTCGCTATCGCGGTACCTGGGAGAACTGCCGGCTTGCGACCATCGAGCGGCAGTTGCTGCTGATCGCCCGCGAGGATGACTTGCCGGGTTCGGAAGCGCCTGCAGCGTGGTTGAGTTATCTACGCGGCGGCAGCGCGCGCAACCTGCGCCGTGTTGGCGAGCATAACCATCAGGACGTGGTGACCCTGGCGCTGCTGTTCCTGCGCCTGGTACAGGCGGAAGCGGATGAGCGGGCGGAATTGGCGCTGGAGGCGGAGGGCTGAGTTTCAGTTGCTCGTCAGTCGTTGCTTGAAGAGCTTACCCCTCCCCAGCCCTCCCCTTGGCTGCGCCAAAGGGAGGGAGCAGAGCCCCCTCCCTTGCGCGAAGCGCAGTGGAGGGTTGGGGAGGGGTGCTTTTTCCCTCTGCTTTTGTCCTGCTTCGCAGCTGCACCTCCACCCTCAAACATCAACCACCAAGCGGCTGCGCAATCCCACTGCTGATCGCTTCGCGGATCATCTGCTCGGCATCACGATTGGCCTTGGCACTGGCCGCCGCCTGCTGCCTGCCCAGCTCGGCCTGCTGCTTGCCCAATTCCCTCTGCTGTGCGGCCAGGCTTTCCATCTCCGCACGCATCGCCGGGTTGTCCATTTCCTCGCGGGCCTGTTCCAGCTTGCGACGCGCTGCTTCGTATGCGCGGCGCTGTGCATCGCTGCGTTCACCCGAACTCAGCGCCAACTCCGCCTGCTCACTCGCCAGCTCACCAATCCGTGCGCCGATCTCGCCCATGCGCTCACCGATCTGCCCCTGGCGGTCGCCCAAGGCTCCCTGCCGGTCACCCAGGCGGCCCTGCGCATCACCCAGACGCACGCTTTCGGCATACAACCCCTGGAAGCGCGACAAGGTTGCCGCATCGCGCACCACATAGCGCTTGCCATCACGACGCACCAGCAGCACGCCCTTGCCGTCGTCCAGTTGCTTGGCTTCGCGCAGGTCGGCGACGCTGCCATTCATGACGTTGTGGTTGCCCTTGATCAATACATAACCATCGGCGTTCTGGTTGCTGGAAAGGTGGATCACGCCTTGCGTACGCAATGGTTCAGCGGGTGCGGGCGGGGCGGCAGGCGGGGCGGGTGGTACGACCAGCGCCGGTGGAGCGGGCGGCGCAGGCGGGGCGGCGGGTACCGCAGCACCAGCAACCACCGTGCGCGACACCGAACGTGCAACCGGTGCAGTTGGCGCAACCGGGGCGACGGGCGCTGCCACAGGTGCGGGTGGTGCCGGCGGCGCGGGCGGTACCGGCATCGCCACCAGCCGCAACGGTGCCACGCCGACCAGGGCGACGGCGGCAATGATCAAGGCCGCACCGACGCGCGGGAAGGAAGAAGTGTCCTGCAACATGAGCAATCTCCGCTTGAGGCTGAGGAAGGTCGGCGACGCGCTGGCCAATCCAGCGCCGGGCCGGGGGGCGACGCCCAACTGCAGCAGCAAGCGTCCGTAGTGTTGGCGGCAGTGCCGGTCACCGGCGACCACCGCGGCATCCACCGCGGCTTCGCGGGCAATTCCGTATTCGCGGGCGGCCAGGTGCACTACCGGGTGGAAGAAGAACAGGTGCTGGGCAACTGCTGGCACCAATCCCAGCCACAGGTCATGGCGTTGCAGATGCACCAGTTCGTGGGTCAGCGCCATGTCCAGCTGGTCGTCACCCATGCGCTGCAGGCCACGCGCCGGCAGCAGCAACACCGGACGCCATGGGCCAATCAGCTGCGGCGAGTCGATCGCAGTGCTGAGCATCAAGCGCGGTGCGCGGCGCAGGCCATGCGCATCAGCGGCAAGCGCAAGCGCGGCGTTGAGTTTGTGATCGTGGCAGGGCTGCGCGGCACGCAGCAGGGCACGACTGGCGCGATACGCCAGCGCGGTGCGCAATGCCATCACCAGTACGCCAGCAGCCCACATCGCCATCAGCACCAGGCTCCATGACCAACTGCTGTCCGCCGGCAAGGGCTGCATCACGATGAGCGGCGCGGTAGTCACCGGTGCAGCGGTTACCGCAGCCTGCGCCACCATCGGTGCAGCATCGACGGCAGGTAGCAATGGCAACTCCAGCGGTGACGCCCAGAACAGGCCAACCACGGCCTGCACCGCCACCAGCCACCACAGCGCGCACTGGGTGCTGGCCGGCAGGCGCCGCACGTAACGGCACAGCAGCCACACCAGACCCGCCAACAGCGCGGTCTGCACACTGGTCGCCAGCAAGCGGCTGCCCAACAACTCAAGCGTCATCGACATGGCTCAGTCCTCCCGGCGCTGCGATTGCAGCTTGCTGACCAGTGCTTCCAGTTCGGCCAGCTCGTTGTCGCTGACCTCGGCCTTCTCCGACATCCACGCCACGAACGGCGAGATCGAACCCTGCAGGGTCTTCTCGACGAAGCTGCCGACCGCGCCGTTGACCACGTCCTGCTGTTCGGCGGTGGAGCTGTAGCGGTACACGCCCTCGTCCTGCTCGCGCTGCAGGTAACCCTTGGTGCGCAGGCGCTCCATCATCGTCAGCACGGTGGAGCGGGCCAGTCCGCGGGCCTCACCGAAGCGCGCGGCAACCTCGCCGACGCTGGTGGGTTCGTTCTCTCCGATGTACTGCAGCAGGGCCAGTTCCTGGTCCCCGATGGTCTTGCGGCGCATGGCCGTCTCCGTGACTACATTTGTCGTCACGGTAGATCTGCCTACATTTGTAGTCAATAGCCCGGATGGCACCCTGCCCGCTGTCGGGCTGAATGATTCAGCTGACAGCGCTGTCGATCTGCCAGCGCGCGAACTCGCTTTCAAACTCGGCAAGGCTCAATAGGCCGAGGCAGGCATGGGCACCGGTCGGTAGCGCCTCACCACGGGCAAAGCGGCGCGCCAGCAGCACGGCGGCGAAGGTGGGAATCTCCGGGCCGTGCAGCATTGGAGCGGTCAAATCCCAATGCACGGTGTGCTGCAGGCCGCCGCGCTGACCACGCAAGGTGATGCGCATGCCGCCAAGATCAGTGCCAAAGCGGTCGAACCAGCGACCGGCGCGGGCGAATACGCCGGCCAGCGCTTCCATCGGCAAGGGCAGACCAACGCGGCGAAGCCAGGCCATCGCAGCCAGACAGCGCGACAGGAACGGCAACTCCAGCGCCGCGCGGAAACGCACGGTCGCCACGCCCGGATAGCGCTGCACCAGCAGCGTGTGGTCCGGCACATCGCAGGGCGAAGCCAGGCGCGGACCGATGCGGGCGAAGCGCACCGGCTGCGGATCGGCCCAGCCGATCACCGGCTGCCAGCGGCCATCCACCCAGCACTCGAACGGCTTGCCGCAATACGACAGCACCGCGCGCACCGTGGCCATGCCCAGCGGCGTGGCCTGTGCGGGTGCGATCACCATGTCGATGCTGTGCAGCTGATCGAACTGCGGGGCGAGTGCATCCACGACCGCACTGGACAGCGCCGGCAAGGTGCTGGCGCCGCTGATCGCGCTGCGCTGTGCCTGCTCGGCCAAGGTCTGCAGCTGCTGCGGGAAATCCGCGACGAAATCGCGACCGTCGGCCAGATCGATGTAGTGCATGCCGGCGCGCAGACAAACCTGCGCCACGTCGTAACCCTGGCCTTGGAAAGGCCCGGCGGTGTGGATGACCAGTGCCGCTCGCGTTTCCGCCAGCTTTGCTTCGAAATCAGCGGCGGCGGTATCCAATCGACATAGTTCGATTGCCGCCAGATCCACACCCGGTAGATGCGCCGCAGCCTGCGCTGGGTTGCGCCCCGCGGCTATGACTTTGATGCCTGGCGTGATCGCAAGCGCACGCACGATGCGCGCGCCGAAATGACCGTAACCGCCCAACACCAGAACACGACAGCTTTCCTGCTGCGACATCGGATCTTCCTGCGTTGATTACTGGGTGGATTATCAGCGAGGAATGAACTGCGTTGGCCCCTCCCCTTTGGCGCAGCCAAGGGGGAGGTTGGAGGAGGTGGCTTTGGCCGTTGCTTGTGCTCGTGGTTCGACGTTCCAGCAAAGAGCACCCCTCCCCAGCCCTCCCCTGCGCGTTGCGCAAGGGAGGGAGCTTTTGCCCCTCCCCTTTGGCGTAGCCAAGGGGGAGGTTGGGAGGGGGTGGCTTTGGCCGTTGCTTGTGCTGGTTATCTGGCTTTGCTGCGAAGAGCACCCCTCCCCAACCCTCCCCTGCGCCTTGCGCAAGGGAGGGAGCAGATCCGCTGCACGTCGTGCAAGGGAGGGAGCAAGTGGCGCTCTTCATGCTCCTCTTACACAAACAACAGCACCCTGCATGCATACCACCGCTTGGAGTCCGCCATGTATCGGATGCTGGTCATCGCCTGTTTCAGCGCCATCGCCGCCACTGCCTGCAGCACTGCCCAGGTCAGCCAGGTGCAACCCATCGATGGTGTCATCTCCGGCCAATGCCATACCGACATGGTGCGCGGTGCCGTCGGCCTTGCCGCAGGGCCGGATACCGTGGAACGTGCCCGCGTGGACAGTGACAGCCTGCAGGTGCAGGTGGTACGCGGCAACGATCAACCTGACAGCGCGGCCTCCATCCAGACTCAGGCCTCGACAGGCGGTGAGCGCCTGACCATCGAAGTCGGTCGCACCAACAACATCACCGCCATCCGCTGCGGCTGAGCCCGCGCTCAGCCTGCCCGATGTGCGGCGCGCAGGAAACGCAGTGCCGCGGCCTCCCATTGGCGGGGGCCGCGCAGGGCCTGCATCACGCTCAGCTTGCCGTCGCGCCAGCCGTCGAACACGGAGGGATCGATGTAGGCCTTGCGACACACCGCCGGGGTGTTGCCCAGCATCGCCGCCACCGCTGCAATCACCTGGTTCTGCAAGGCGCTCAACGCGCGCTCGCCGCCGGTTTCAGGCACCGGCAGCTGAGCCAGCTCACGCAACGCCACCAGCGTGCCACCCCATGTGCGGAAATCCTTGGCGCTGAAGTCAGCGCCGGTGGCGTTGCGCAGGTACTCGTTGACGTCGCTTGAGCTTACCGGCCGCACCTTGCCGTCATCGTCGCGGTACTGGAACAGCAGCTGTCCCGGCAGTTGTTGGCAACGCCGCACCAGCGCCGATAGTTGCCGGTCATCGATGACCATGGCCTGCGCCTGGCCAGACTTGCCACGGAAGCGCAGCCGCGCCTTGCCTTGGCCAGCACGTTCCAGATGTCGGTTGCGCAGCGTGGTCAGCCCATAGGAATGGTTGTCGCGTGCATAGGCATCGTTGCCGATGCGGGCAAGCGTGCGGCCCATCACCGCAATCACTATCGCCAACACCTTCTCGCGTGGCAGTCCGGGCAGGGCCAGATCGGCGCGCACGCGCCGGCGCAGGCTTGGCAATGCCTTGCCGAACGCAACGATGCGATCGAATTTGTTGTCACTGCGCGTGCGTACCCAGTCTGGGTGGTAACGGTATTGCTTGCGGCCACGCGCATCGCGGCCGCAGGCCTGCAGATGGCCGTTGGCCTGCGCGCAGATCCATACCTGGGTATAGGCGGGCGGAATAGCCAGACGCCGGATGCGCTCCAGCGTGGCCGGCGCCCGCACCGCCTTGCCACGCGCATCCACATAGCGGAAGCCGCGCCCGGCGCGCTGGCGGATAATGCCCGGTTCACCGTCATGGCTATGGCGCAATGCAGGCACTGACGATGTAGCGGCCATCGCTGCTCCAGCAAATAAACGGTGGCGGAGTATCGCGCAGGGCATTGCGACGCAGCGTCAACATGGCCGTCACTTGGCTATATGCTTGGGATGTCTCTCAACACCCTGGAGTTCCGATGCAGTTCCCGTCGACGCCGCGCGCCCTGCGCCGCCCCGCCGCCCTGATTGCCACCGCCACCCTGATGTTGGCCCTGAGCGCCTGCACCAAGCCGGCCCCGGAAGAACAGGATGAAGCACTGAACCAGTCCCAGCAGGCCGCCGAAGCCGCTGCCGCACCCGCTGAAGCCACGCCGCCGCCGGGCGCTTGCGACGCCAGCCAGGTGCAGGGTCTTGTCGGCCAGACCTATACCGACGCCATGCAGGCCCAGGCCAAGGAAGACGCCGGTGCCACCGACGTACGCGTGCTCAAGCCCAACCAGCCGGTCACGATGGAGTTCATCGGCGAGCGCCTGAACATCGAAATCGACGACAAGGGCACCGTCAGCGGCGTCCGCTGCGGCTGAATTGGCAGCGCCAAAGCCTTGCTGGGCAAGGCTTTGGTTGCGCTCGCAACGATGTATTGCGGCGTTGCAACAACTGTGATTTAGTCGAGCCATCCGGTGACCTCAAGGTGCGCTCCAGGTTGAGCACATCATGTGCATTGGATGGGCGCGAGGGCGCTTGGGTCAGGCGTAAGACGCCATCGGGGCGTGCGCCGGGTCTTATCCCAACAGCACGTGCGGCAGCACGGCGCGAACCATCTGATAGGCATGACGTGCTCTGCGAGCGGGCAGGAGTGTCGCCGCTCACCTGAATCGCACCGAGGCACAGATGGCAGTCCGCACCCCGCAAGGGCTTTACGACCCGCAAGACGAACGCGACGCCTGTGGTTTCGGCATGGTCGCCCAGCTCGACGACCAGCCATCGCGCCTGTTGGTGGATACCGCCATCGCCGCACTGTCGCGCATGACCCACCGTGGCGGTGTTGCCGCCGACGGACTCACCGGCGACGGTTGCGGCCTGCTGCTGCGCAAACCCACCGTGTTCCTGCGCCAACTGGCTGAAGAAGCCGGCATCGCACTCGGCCCGAATTTTGCAGCGGGGGTGGTGTTCCTGCCGCACGATGCCGCTGCCGCGCAGCGATGTCGTGAGGAACTGGATGCACAGCTGCGAGCCGCCGGCTGCCATCCGCGCGGTTGGCGTGAAGTCCCTACCGATGACAGCGTTTGTGGCCAGTTGGCGCGCGACACGCTGCCGAAGATCGAACAGGTGTTCGTCGATGCCGACATCGACCAGAGCGCCGAACAATTCGCACTGGCGCTGTTCATGGCCCGCCGCCGCAGCGAACAGGCGCTGCGCGACGTCGCCGACTACTACGTCACCACGCTCAGCGCCGAGGCCATCAGCTACAAGGGCATGGTGCTGCCGGACAAGCTGAGCACCTTCTACCCGGACCTGCAGCGCCACGAACTGGCATCGAGCGTGGTGGTGTTCCACCAGCGCTTCTCCACCAACACCATGCCGCGCTGGCCGCTTGCCCATCCGTTCCGCATGCTCGCCCACAACGGCGAGATCAACACCATCGAAGGCAACCGCCACTGGGCGCAGGCGCGCAGCAAGGTGTGGAAGACGCCGAAGTTCGACATCGCCGAGCTCGACCCGGTGATCTCGATGCACGGCTCCGATTCGCAGAGCATGGACAACATGCTGGAGCTGATGGTGGCCGGTGGCATGGAGTTGATCCAGGCGCTGCGCATCCTGGTGCCGCCGGCAACGCAATCGTTGGAATTCAAGGACGCTGACCTCGCCGCGTTCTATGAGTTCTATGGCTTGAACAGCGAGCCGTGGGATGGTCCGGCCGGCATCGTCGCCTGCGACGGTCGCTACGCCGCCTGCACGCTGGACCGCAACGGCCTGCGCCCGGCGCGCTGGATGCTGACCTCCGACCGCCACTTCCTGGTCGCCTCCGAAGCCGGTGTCTGGGAAGTGCCGACCGAGCGCGTGGTGCGCAAGGGCAAGCTCGGCCCGGGCCAGATGATGGCCATCGACCTCAAGCGCGGCGACCTGCTCGATTCCGAAGCCATCGACCGCATCAACCGGGCGCGAGCGCCGTACAAGCAATGGCTGCACCAGGGCGTGACCTACCTGCAGACCGAGCTAATCGATCCCTCGCTGGCCGAGGAACCGTTCGACGAAGCGACGCTGCGCAGTTACCACAAACTGTTCCAGCTCACGACCGAAGAACTCGAACAGGTGCTGCGGCCGCTGGCCGAAACCGGCCAGGAAGCCACCGGCTCGATGGGCGATGACACGCCCATCGCCGTGCTCAGCCGCCACACCCGTCCGCTGTACGACTACTTCCGCCAGGCCTTCGCGCAGGTCACCAACCCGCCGATCGATCCGCTGCGCGAAGAGTGCGCGATGTCGCTGACCACCCAGCTCGGCAAGGAGACCAACATCTTCCACGCCGGTGCGGAGACGGTGAACCACGTCATCCTCAACTCGCCGGTGCTGAGCCAGCGCAAGCTGCGCCAGTTGCTGAAGATGGATCAGTACGTCGAGCGCAACCGCCTGATCGACCTGTCCTACAGCGTCGAGGAAGGCTTGAAAGCAGGCATCGAACGCATCTGCGCCGAATGCGAACAAGCTGCACGCGATGGCGTGGTGATGTTGTTGCTGTCCGACCGTTACCCGGTCGCCGACCGGCCGATGGTGCATGCGCTGCTGGCCACCAGCGCCGTGCATCACCATCTGTCCAAGGTTGGCCTGCGCTGCGACGTCAATCTGATCCTGGAAACCGGCACCGCCCGCGACGCGCACCACATGGCCTGCCTGCTGGGCTTTGGTGCCACCGCGGTGTATCCGTATCTCGCCTACCAGACGCTGTTCGATCTGGGCCGGCGCGGCATCCTGCAATTGAAGAAGGGCGGTGAGGTTTCACAGATCGGCCGCAGCTACCGCAAGGGCATCTACAAGGGCCTGAGCAAGATCATCTCGAAGATGGGCATCTGCACCATTGCCAGTTATCGCGGCGCGCAGCTGTTCGAAATTGTCGGCCTCGACCCGGATGTGGTTGAACTGTGCTTCCCGGATACTGCTGCCCGCATCGGCGGCGTGGGCCTTGCACGCCTGGATACCGAAGCACGCGAGCTCACCGTGCGTGCCTGGAACGATCTGGCGCAGCCGGAAGTAGGCGGCCTGCTCAAGTACGTGCACGGCGGCGAATACCATATGTACAACCCGGACGTGGTGATGACGCTGCAGCGCGCATCACGCACCGGCGATGCCGAAGACTGGCGCAAGTACATGGACGCGGTGCATTCGCGCCCGACCTCGGCGCTGCGCGATCTGCTGCAGCTCAAGCCGGCGGCAACGCCGGTGCCGCTGGACGAGGTGGAACCGGCCGAAGCGCTATTCAAGCGTTTCGATACCGCTGCGATCTCGTTGGGCGCACTGTCGCCGGAAGCGCATGAAGCGCTGGCGATCGCGATGAACCGGCTCGGCGGCCGTTCCAACTCCGGCGAAGGCGGCGAAGACCCCGCGCGCTACGGCACCGAGAAGCGTTCCAAGATCAAGCAGGTGGCCTCCGGCCGCTTTGGCGTCACCGCCGAATACCTGGTCAATGCCGAAGTGCTGCAGATCAAGGTCGCGCAGGGCGCCAAGCCCGGCGAAGGTGGCCAGCTGCCCGGCCACAAGGTCAACGAGCTGATCGCGCGCCTGCGTTACGCCAAGCCCGGCATCGGCCTGATCTCGCCGCCACCGCATCACGACATCTATTCGATCGAGGATCTGGCACAGCTCATCTACGACCTGAAGCAGGTCAATCCGGATGCGTTGGTGTCGGTGAAGCTGGTCTCGCATGCGGGCGTCGGCACCATTGCCGCGGGTGTGGTGAAAGCCGGCGCCGACCTGATCACCGTATCCGGTCATGACGGCGGCACCGGCGCCTCGCCGATCAGTTCGATCCGCTATGCCGGCGTGCCGTGGGAGCTGGGCGTGGCCGAATCGCACCAGGCGCTGGTCGGCAACGACCTGCGCAGCCGCACCATCCTGCAGACCGACGGTGGCCTGAAGACCGGCCTGGATGTGGTCAAGGCCGCACTGCTCGGCGCCGACAGCTTCGGTTTCGGCACCGGGCCGATGATCGTGCTCGGCTGCAAGTACCTGCGCATCTGCCATCTCAACAACTGCGCAACCGGCGTCGCCACCCAGGACGAGCGCCTGCGTGCCGGCTACTTCACCGGCCTGCCGGAACGCGTGGAGAACTTCTTCCGCCTGTTGGCCGAGGAAGTGCGTGAGTGGCTGTCGTACCTGGGCGTGCGTTCGCTGGATGAAATCGTCGGTCGCACCGATCTGCTGCAGCAGCTGGAAGTGTCGCCGCGCGAAGGCGTAAAAGTCGATCTGTCGCGCCTGCTCGCGCCTGCGCATTACGACGGCGCGCACTGCGCCGCGCAGCGCCTGTACCAGTCGCCGGACAGCCTGGCCACGCAGATGGACAACCTGCTCGCCGCTGCCATCGCCAACAAGCAGGGCGGCGAGCACCGCTTCCTGATCCACAACACCGACCGCTCGGTTGGTACGCGCCTGTCCGGCACCATCGCCCGCGCGCATGGCAACCATGGCATGAGCGGAACACCGTTGAACCTGCGCTTCCGCGGCACTGCCGGGCAGAGCTTCGGCGCATTCAACGTCGGCGGGCTGAACCTGGAAGTGGAAGGCGAAGCCAACGACTACGTCGGCAAGGGCATGGCTGGCGGCCGCCTGGTGGTACGTCCGCCGCGCGGCGCCCGCTTCGAGGCGCGCAACACCGCCATCATCGGCAACACCTGCCTGTACGGCGCGACCGGCGGCGAGCTGTTTGCCGCAGGACGCGCGGGCGAACGCTTCGGCGTGCGCAACTCCGGCGCACTGGCAGTGATTGAAGGTGCTGGTGACCACTGCTGCGAGTACATGACCGACGGCGTGGTCGCCGTGCTTGGCAAGGTCGGCCTGAACTTCGGTGCTGGCTTCACCGGTGGCCTGGCCTATGTGCTCGACGTCGACCGTGATTTCGTCGACCGCTACAACCATGAGCTGATCGACATCCACCGCATCTCGACCGAAGGCTTCGAGAACCATCGCCAGCACCTGCACACCTTGATCGGCCGCCACCGCGAGTTGACCGGCAGCATCTGGGCGCAGCAGATCCTCGACGAGTTCCGCGACTACGTCGGCAAGTTCTGGCTGGTCAAACCCAAGGCCGCCAGCATCGAGTCGCTGGCCGAATCCTTGCGTCGCGCCGCCTGATGCATTGTCTCCCTCTCCCGCCTGCGGGAGAGGCCGGGGTGAGGGCAGCTTTAAAGCCCCCCCATCCGCCCCTTCGGGGCACCTTCTCCCGCACGCGGGAGAAGGGCTCCTCCAGACGTAACGAGTTCCCATGAGCCGCAAGCAAGCCTTCCAGTTCCTCGATCTGCCCCGCACCATGCCGCAGCGCATTCCGGTGGAATTGCGCACGTCCGGCGATTGGGGCGAGCTCTACGGCAAATTCGACAAGGGCGATGCGCAGTACCAGGCCGGTCGCTGCCTGGATTGCGGCAACCCGTACTGCAGCTGGAAGTGCCCGGTGCACAACGCCATCCCGCAGTGGCTGCAGCTGGTGCAGGAAGACCGCATCCACGAGGCGGCGACGCTCTGCCATTCCACCAACCCACTGCCGGAAGTCTGCGGCCGCGTCTGCCCGCAGGATCGCCTGTGCGAAGGCAGCTGCACACTGGAGGAGTTCGGCGCGGTCACCATCGGCGCGGTCGAGAAGTACATCGTCGATACCGCGTTGGCCACTGGATGGAAGCCTGACCTGCATGCCGTTGAGAGCACCGGCAAGCGCGTGGCCGTCGTTGGTGCAGGTCCCGCGGGTTTGGCCTGCGCTGATCGCCTGGCGCGTGCCGGTGTGCAGGCCGTGGTGTTCGATCGCTACGAACAGATTGGTGGCCTGCTTCAGTTCGGCATCCCCAGCTTCAAGCTGGACAAGAGCGTGATCGACCGCCGCCGCGAGATCCTCGAAGGCATGGGCGTACAGTTCCGCCTGGGCGTGGAGATCGGTCGCGACATCAGCATCGAACAACTGCAGAGTGACTACGACGCGGTGTTCCTCGGCACCGGTGCCTACCGTTACACCGACGGTGGCCTGATCGGGCAGGACCTGAAGAACGTGCTGCCGGCACTGCCCTTCCTGGTGCAGAACAGCCGCATTGTCAGTGGCAACGACCCCAAGGGTCGGCCGATTGCCGGCTGGGAAGACCAGATCGCCCTGCCCGACCTCAACGGCAAGCGCGTGGTGGTGCTGGGTGGCGGTGACACCGGCATGGACTGCGTGCGCAGCGCGATCCGCCTGGGCGCGGCCAAGGTGACCTGCGCGTATCGTCGTGATGAAGCCAGCATGCCGGGCTCGGCACGCGAAGTCGCCAATGCCCGTGAAGAAGGCGTGCGCTTCCTGTTCAACCGCCAGCCGTTGGCGATTGAAGCGGGCGCTGACGATGAAGTGATCGGCGTGACCGTGGTCGAGACCGAGTTGAGCGCACCGGACGCCAATGGTCGCCGCAACGCGGTGGCCATTGATGGCAGCGAATCGCTGCTGGAAGCCGATGTGGTGATCATCGCGTTTGGCTTCTCGCCGACGTTGCCGGAATGGCTTTCGTCGCAGGGCGTGGAGGCCAGCAGTAACGGTCGCATCATTGCCGGTGGTGCTACGCGTCTGCCGTTCCAGACCCATAACGCCAAGCTGTTTGCCGGTGGTGATGCGGTTCGCGGTGCGGACCTAGTGGTGACGGCGGTTGCTGAAGGCCGTGATGCTGCTGAGAGCATCGTTGCGTTGTTGAAGCGGTAGAGCTCAGCAAGCGCGGAAAATCGTTAGAAGCTGAAGGCGCCCTCACCCCTAGCCCTCTCCCGTTGACACGGGAGAGGGGACTGCTTCGGCATTTTCTGTCTGACGGCTGCCGAGCTCGCTGCTTCGGCCCTTGGCTTCGGCTTCGGCTTCGGCTTTGGCTTTGGCTTCGGCTGTTGCTTTGGCTTCGGCTGTTGCTTTGGCTGCTGCTGTTGCTTTGGCTGTTGCTTTGGCTGTTGCTTTGGCTGTTGCTGTTGCTGTTGCTGTTGCTGTGGCTATTGCTGTTGCTGTTGCTATTGCTGTTGCTATTGCTGTGGCTGTTGCTG
>NZ_JBXFWF010000092.1:0-13824 GCF_056854515.1 Stenotrophomonas sp. STEN063 | reverse complement strand
CATGAACTACGATCAGTCGCTGGAAATCGCCATGGCCATCGTCCGCAAGCAGGGCGGAAGGCCATACCTGTAGTGCCGATTCATGCTCGGCAGAGGCATTTCCGGCTAATCCTAACCCGTATTGCCGAGCCATGCTCGGCAGAGGCATTCCCGATAAGGCACCTGCCGAGCATGGCTCGGCACTACCCCCGCAAGACCGATCAATGCTCGAGGTGCTCCGGCAACTCATGCCCGCAGCGATTGCAGTACTTCGCCTTGAACTCGTGTCCCTCATGCCCGCACACCGTGCAGCCACGGTTGTCGCGGCGGCTTTCGCGCAGCATGTTGCCAGCCAGCTCGGCGGTGTAGATGCCGGTCGGCACGGCCAGGATGCTGTAGCCGATCAGGATCAGTACCGAGGTGATGAAGCGGCCCAGCGTGGTGTGCGGGACGATGTCGCCAAAACCCACCGTGGCCATGGTCACCACCGCCCAGTACATGCTGGCGGGGATGTTGCTGAAGCCGTACTGCGGGCCTTCGATCACATACATCAAGGCGCCGGCGATGATGGCGATGGTCACCACCATCGACAGGAACAGCAGGATCTTGCGGCGGCTGCGCCATAGCGCGGCCATCAGCACGCCGCTCTCCTCGATGTAGCGGGTCAGCTTGAGGATGCGGAATACCCGCAGCAGGCGCAGCACCCGCACCACCAGCAGGCTCTGTGCGCCGGGGATGAAGAAGGAGATATAGGAAGGCAGGATCGCCAGCAGGTCGATGATGCCCCAGATGCTGAACGCGTAGCGTAGCGGCCGCCGTACCACCAGCAGGCGCAGCAGGTACTCGGCGGTGAACAGCAGGGTGAAACCCCACTCGACCACATAGAACCAGCTGGCCCAGGCAGTGTGGATGTGCTGCACGCTGTCGAACATCACCACCAGCACGCTGGCGAGGATGGCCCAGACCAGCAGCAGGTCGAAGCGGCGCGAGGGCGGGGTGTCGGTGCGGTGGATGATGTCGAACCAGCGGCGGCGCCAACCGCTGTCGCTGGCCGGGTTCAGTTGGGGGGCTGAGAACAGTCGCATGCGCCCATTGTGCCGCAGGCCCGCGGAATGGAGGACAATGGACCGTTCACACCCACTGATCTGGAACGCCATGACCGCTGTCGTCGAGCCGTTGTTGTCCCTGTCCAATTACTACCTGCCGGTCTACCGCCCGCGCCAGCTGGTGCTGGAGCGAGGCCAGGGCGCGCGACTGTGGGATACCCAGGGCCGCGAGTTCATCGACCTGGCCGCCGGCATCGCGGTATGCAGCCTGGGCCACAACAACCCGGACCTGAAGGCCGCCCTGTTCGAGCAGGCCGACAAGCTGTGGCACACCAGCAACATGTTCTACAGCGAGCCGCCGCTGCACCTGGCGCAGGAGCTGGTGGAGGCCTCGCGCTTTGCCAAGCGCGTGTTCCTGTGCAATTCCGGCGCTGAAGCCAATGAAGTGGCGATCAAGCTGGTACGCAAGTGGGCCAGTGCGCAGGGCCGTGGCCCGGAGAAGCGTTTCATCGTGACCTTCCGTGGCAGCTTCCATGGCCGCACCCTGGCCACGGTCACCGCTACCGCCCAGCCCAAGTACCAGGAAGGCTACGAGCCGCTGCCCGGTGGCTTCCGTTACGTGGACTTCAACGACGTCGCCCAGCTTGAACAAGCGATGGCCGCTGGCGATGTTGCCGCGGTGATGTTCGAGCCGGTGCAGGGCGAGGGCGGGGTGATGCCGGCCAGTGCCGAGTTCATGCGCCGTGCCCGCGAGCTGTGCGACCAGCATGACGCGTTGATGGTGCTGGATGAAATCCAGGTCGGCATGGGCCGTACCGGTGAGCTGTTCGCGCATTGGAACTGGGGCGTGACCCCGGACATCGTCACCCTGGCCAAGGCGCTGGGCGGCGGCTTCCCGATCGGCGCGATGCTGGCCGGCCCCAAGGTCGCCGACATCATGGGCGTTGGCGCGCACGGCAGCACCTTCGGCGGCAACCCGCTGGCGGCGGCGGTTGCCCGTGTGGCGCTGCGCAAGCTGTCGTCCGATGAGATCAAGGCCAATGTCGTGCGCCAGTCGGCCGCGTTGAAGGCCGGTCTGGAAGCGATCGGCGAAGAGTTCGGCGTGTTCGAGCAGGTGCGCGGCATGGGCCTGATGCTGGGCGCGGTGCTCAAGCCTGATTACGTCGCCGATATCGGCGTGCTGCTGGATCTGGCGGCAGAAAAGCAGGTGCTGATCCTGCAGGCCGGCACCAGCGTGCTGCGCTTCGTGCCGGCGCTGAACATCACCGATGAAGAAGTGGCCGAAGGCCTGAAGCGCGTGCGTGAGGCGATTGCCGCTTACATCGCCTCACGCAGCTGAAACAAGCGATAGCACTGGCGAGTACAGTGCTACGGAGAATTGATGCCCTCGACGTGCACCGCTTGCAGCGGTCACTCGGGGGCATCGCTTATCTGCGGTATCGGCCAGCGCAAGGGTCGGGACGCTGGCATTTACAGCAGCCACAGCCGCAATGGCAGCAACTGCCATGCAACCAGCAGTCCAACACCGGGTAGTGTCGTCAGCAGGCATGCTGTCAGCAGGCGCGTATTGCGGTCGGCGCGTCGCCATCCATGCAGCCCCATTGCGGTGCCTGCCAGCAGCGCCAACGGCAACAGCAAGCTCACGCTGGCCAACGTGATGCTCGCCACCGTCCGGTCACCCAGCTCCAGCAGGGATTGGCGATAGAGCAAGGCTATTGGCAGCAGCAAGGCTGCACCGGCCAATGCGGGCAGAAAAACCGGGCTCCGCCAGCGCAGCTTTCCGCGGATCGCCAACACAACCCCGGCCAGCATCGTGGTGACAACGCCGATCATGGCGATGGACAGCAGCAGCCCCGGCACGATGATGCGCCAGGCAGGAACCCGTACATGGTTGCGCAGCCCATCGCTCAGGACAGGTTGACCATCTTCACCAATCAACAGTACATGTGAGGGCAGGACCCGACCGTCCGCCCGGTACAGTTGATTGCCAAGCGGCTGCAGCAGCTGTGCATCTCTGGACAACGAGCGTAGGCGGAGTTTGTCTCCAAGTGTGTCCACGCGAATGAATTCCGTCAGCGCCTGCAGCGGTGCGATCGCAGGCATTGCCTGCGGTGAGCGGACGTACAGGCCAGCCCACTCTGACAGCGAGGGGCTAGTGGGCGAAGCAACCTGCGGCGGCGCAACTGGCGCAACTGGCGCAAGTGGCGGCAGTGCAAGTGCTTCGACAAGTCGTTGATTGAGCCTTTCGTTGTCGGCGTCCTCGTTGTCGGTGTTGGTGGCAACGAAGAACGCACTGCGCTGCTGCGGAAACACGCACAGCATCGCCCAGAAACCGACGGTGTTGCCGGGATGACAGCCGCCCACCTGGCCGTGCCGGTCGCGTCCGACGAGCACGAGTCCATGGCCGAGCGACAGGCCCGCGCGCATGGCCTCGGTTCCGGCTGGTGCGGTCACTGCGTTCATCAGGTCCGTTGCGATGAAGGGCTGTCCAGCGTTGCTGCCGTCGCCAAGCAGGAAGCTGGCGAACAGCGCCATGTCGTCGGCGGTGGTGGTCAGTTGCGCGCCAGGGCGTAGAAACGTCGGTACGGCAGGTGCGGGGCGCGCCTGTTCAAAGTGGCCCATCGCAAGATGCGGGTCTGCATGCGTGCCGGTCTGCGTGGTGTAGGTGAAGGTGCTGTCTCGCATCCCCAGCGCGCTTAGCACTTCCCGGTCCATCCAGGTTTCGTAGCGTTCACCGCTGATGGCCTCGATCACCTGCCCCAGCACGGTGTATCCAAGGTTGGAGTAGCTGAAGCGGCTGCCAGGCTGGCTGAGTACGCGTAGCGGCGCACGCTCCGTTCCGGATGCGGTGGCCAGGGGCACGTCAGCCGTCGCGCGAAGACTGAAGAACTGGCCCAGTTTTAGGTTCTCCAGGCCAGCTGTATGCGCAAGCAGGTGGCGCACACGTACCGGGTGCGTGGTTTCCCAGTGATTATCGAAGCGGATTGCAGGAACCACCGCTGTCACCGGTGTCTCCAATGAAAGGCGGCCTTGACTGACCAGGCGCAGCACGCCGATGGCAAGCACCGCTTTGGCAACCGAGCCTACGTGCACGCGAGTGGAGCCCTGCATGGGCATGCGACTGGCCGCATCGCGCACGCCTGCGGCATCGCTGACCGTACTGCCATCTGCCGCGACGGTGGCCCAGACCGCGCCTTGCAGTCCTTCCTCATCAAGGATCTGCTGCATGTCGGCATACAGTTGGCTTCTGTCATTGGATGCAGCAAAAGGTGTCGCCAAGAGGGATGCGCATAGCAGAAGAATCTGCACAAGGGTCTTCATGGCGTAGCTGGTGCTGGCAGGAGCGGGAACGCGACCGAGGTCAGTCCTTCGTCGTGGCGTATGTCCAGCGCAATGCCGTGCTGCTCGCAAAGCCGGTGCACGATAGAAAGGCCCAGTCCGAAGCCAGTGCTGTTCGCTCCCTTGCTGAAGGCATCCAATGCCTGGTCGCTGATGCCATCGCCGGGGTTGGTGATGCGAAGCTGTTCGGCCTCAGTGGCGATGCGTATCGTGCCGGCCGCTGTATGCGCGAAAGCATTGCCGATCAGGTTGGCGAGCAATACCTGCAACACTGCCAGTGGCAGCGTGCTGTTTGCGGAAAACGGGACGTCGATATCCAGCTCGATCTGCTTGTCGTCCAGCAGTGGCGATTGCTCGACAACCACGCGCTCGATCACCGGTAGCAACCGGTTCGGGCAGCCAGCGGCAGGCAGCGCCTGTTCGCGGGCCAAGGCCAGCAGCATGCTGATGGTTTGTTCCAGCTGCAGCGTGGACTGGCGAATCTGTGAAAGCCCCTGCTGTGCCGCAGGCGACAGCGACGGATTACGGGCAAGGCGCTCGGTGGTTCCGCGAATGACGGCTAACGGTGTGCGCAGCTCATGGCTGGCATCGCGGGTGAACTCGCGCTCGCGGATGACGAAGGCGCGGATGCGGATGATCAAGGCCTCCAGCCCACGTGCCAGCACGCCGACTTCGTCGTCGGCAAAGCGCTGCGCATGCACGGCAGGCAGGTGATCGGGCCCGGCGTTGTCGACGAGCTGCGCAAGCCGCGATAAAGGCGCGGTGGTGCGACGTGCCAGCCATGCGCCGAGCAGCAGGGCCAGCGCAATCACCGCCACGCCAGACCAGACCAGCAGCTGGAACAAACCCGCGCGCTGTGGCCGAACAACCAGCAACTGGCTCACTTCGGCCAGCAGCCAGGCCGGTTCGGCAGCGGCATCAGACTGCAGGCGCTGCAGATGGTAGTGGCGGCCGGCGCTGCCGGAGAATTCACGCCGACGCGGTTCGCGTGCAAGGGTGCTGGCGATGCTGTCGGGCAGGTCTGTCGCAGACTCGATCACCTGCATCCATGATTCGCGTGGTGCCTTCCATGCGCCGGTCTGCGCGTGATGCTGCAGCTGCTCGCTGGCTTCGCGTTCCAGCAGTCCGTTGAAGAACATGTCCTCAACTGCATAGGCGAACACGGCCACGTACAGCCCAAATAGTGTGGCGACCACCAGCGTGAAGCCGGCGAAGGCCAGCATCAGCCGGTTGCGCAGACGCTTGCGTGGCGTCGTGGATGGATTCGTCACGCCATGCCCTCATCGGACTTAAGACGGAAGCCGACGCCATGCACGGTCTTCAGCATTGGCGTGGCAAAGGGTTTGTCCAGGGTTTGCCGCAACAGATAGAGGTGCGTGCGCAACGGGTCAGAGTCGGGTGGCATATCGCCCCAGAGGCGCTGCACCAGCTCGCTGCGGGTCAGCGTGCGCGGCCATGCTTCGGCCAGCGCCAGCAGGATGTCGAAACTGGTCTGGTGCAGCTCGATGCGTTGTCCCAGGCGCTGCACCTCGTGGCTGCGGCGATCTATCCGCAGGCTGCCTATGCACAACACGTGCGGCTGGCCGGCGCGATGGCGTTGTGACAAGGTCAGGCAGCGGGCCACCAGTTCCTCGCCAGCGAAGGGCTTGACCAGGTAATCGTCGGCGCCACTGCGGAAGCCAAGCAGGCGGTCGTCCAGTGCGTCGCGTGCGGTCAGCATCAGGATCGGGACATGCCGGTCGGACTCGGCGCGCAGACGCTGGCAGACCTGCAGTCCATCAAGGCCGGGCAGGCCCAGATCGAGCACCAGCACGTCAGGTGGGTCGACCAATGCCATTTGCAGGCCGCTGCGGCCGTCTGCTGCGAAGCTGGCGTGGAATCCGTGTGCGGACAGCAACGCCTGCAGGTTGTCGCGTAGCAGGCGGTTGTCCTCGATCACCAGGATGCGCAGGGCGGGCAGGGGCATGGTTCAACCGTCGATCTGTCGTAGGAGGGCTTGAGCCTGTTCCAGCTGCGGATTGCCTGCCAGTGCCTGGAGTACCAGGGCGCGTGCCTGCGCCGGTCGCTTGAGCGTGAGGTGGGCCTGGGCAGCGGCGAGTTTCAGTTGTGCCTCCTGCATGTGTGGCAAGGCCAGTTCCATGACCTGCAAGGCCTGCTCCAGGGCGGCATCGTTGGCTGCGGCCTGTGCCTGGTAGTAGCCGAGGATGCCGATCAGCTCTACGTGATGGCGGGAGACATCGGCCGCCAGTGAGGCATGTGCGCCTTGCACGTCGCCGCTGAGCAGGCGTTCCACCAAGGCCATGCTGGCTTCATCGCGCCACGGTGTGCGTGCGACTGGCGTGCGACCTGTCGCGCGCACGATGGCTTCTGCCACGGCGGTGGTGGAGTAGGGGTTCTGGCCGGTGATCAAGCGGCCATCGACCACCAGCTTCGGCATCATCAAGGGGGCTTCTTGCCACTGCGCGCCACGCTGGCGCAGTGCATCCTCGAGCAGCCAGGGGAATTGCGGCACCCACTTCTTGCCGAATATCGCTTCCTCTTCATTGCTGAAGCCGGTGAGCTGGCGACCCGAGACAAGCAGGCTGCCATCGGCCAGGCGTACCTCGGCCAAGGCGGCTGGACCGTGGCAGACCGCGGCGACGATGCCGCCGTTGTCCCAGACCTTGCCCAACAGCTGCTGCAATGCCTGGTCGCGGGGCAGGTCGAACATCGCACCCTTGCCGCCGACCACATACACAGCGGCGTAGTCGGAGGCCTTCACCGCGGAAGTGGCCTTGGTGTCGGCCAATTGCCGCATCGCCTGTGCATCGGCCAGCAAGGCGGCGTTGAAGGGCTCGTTCGGGTTGTATTTGTCGGCCTCCACTGCGCCGCCCTTGGGGCTGGCGACCTCCACCTGTAGGCCATTGGCCTTGAACACCAACCAGGCCTGCGACAGTTCATCGAACTCGTAGCCAGGGTGCTGCTTGCCGGCATCCTTGCCTTCGCCGCTGACCACGATCAGTACCTTGTCCGTTGCCGCCGATGCCTGCTGCGGCAATGCTGGCGCTAGCAACAGGACAGTTAGCAATAATCGTGAGGGCAGGTTCATCGGTGGCTCCAGTGGCTTGGGAGGCCAGTGTCGCCAACGGATATCAAATGAATCTCAATCGCTGCGAGCGCCAGGTCAACGCAGCAGGTGATTGCGCTTGAGCAGGCGGCGCAGCGACTGCGCGTGAAACGCAGTATCGGCATGCAGCCCGGCTTCGCGCGCACCCTGCACATTGCGGAACAGGTGGTCGATGAACAGGCTACGCTCAGGCGCACAGCCAAGCGCCGCACAGGCTGCCAGATACGCCGCGGGGTCCGGCTTGCGTACTCCCAGCGCTGCGCTGCACAGCACACGACGGCCGGCTAGCAACTGCTCGATCACTGGTCGCGTCAGCAGGCCATTGTTGGTCAGTACCGCAACCTGCACATCGGAATGAACACGCTCCAGCACCGCCATGCAATCGCTGCGCAGCGTGGTCGCAGCGAGTCGTGCGGCATGCCAGTGTGGCGTACCCAATGCGCTGCCAAGGCGTTGATTCAGTGCCTGCAGCAACTGCTCACCATCCAGCTCACCACGGGCATGGGCGAACTCCAGCCCGTCCGCGCGCAAAGCCGCGTCCACCTGCTCGGGTTTGCAGTCGGCAGCATCGGCAAGCTGGCGCAGATGGATACGGTGGTCGTAATCGGCGAGCAGGCCATCGAAATCCAGCAATAGTGCATGTGGTCGTTGCATCGATGGCGAGGTAGGAACGGGGTTGCAGTATCGCTGGCATGGCATCGATGTGCAGCCTGCGACATCGCGTCACAGGTGAAATCAGACACATTTGCCTAGAATCATGACACTTTGGTTGTCATAGCGTGGAGTTCATCGTGAAGCGTTCCAGCCTGCTGTTGTTGGCCCTTGCCGGCCTGTTGCCTGCCGCGCCCGCGCTGGCCCGTACCTGTGCGGTCACCATCGAAAGCAACGACCGCATGCAGTTCTCCGTGCCGCAGATCCGGGTTGCCGCCGATTGCACCCAGGTGGACCTGACCCTGAAGCACACCGGCAGGATGCCGGCCACCGCGATGGGGCATAACTGGGTGCTGACGCGCACGCCGGATTTCCAGCAGGTGGCCACGGCCGGTATGCGTTCGACGCTGGCAGACAGTTATCTGCCGAAGAATGATGCGCGGGTGATCGCGTTCACGCCGGTGATCGGTGGCGGGCAGACCACGCAGGTGCGCTTTGCGACCAGCAAGTTGACGCGTGGTGGTGACTACACCTTCTTCTGTTCGTTCCCGGGGCACTGGGGAATGATGAAGGGCAAGCTGGTTTTTGGGTGAGCTGATGCATGGCTTGAGTTCGAGAAGCCTCGAAGCAGGAGCCGCCCTTACCCTAACCCCTCTCCCGTGAACGGGAGAGGGGCTTTACTTCGATCATTCGCACTGCAGGTTGATCAACCTGCTGCAACCACCTTGAACGCCTCACGCGCTGCAACCAGCGTGGCTTCAATCACCGCATCATCATGCGCGCTGGACAGGAAGCCGGCCTCATAGGCTGATGGGGCGAGGAACACGCCGCGCTCCAGCATGGCGTGGAAGAAAACGTTGAAGGCCTTGATGTCACAGGCGGTGGCCTGTGCGTAGGTCTCGACCTTCTCGCTGGTGAAGAACAGGCCGAACATGCCGCCGACGCGATTGGTGGTCACCGCCACGCCGGCATCGCGCGCTGCTGCTTCCAGGCCATCGCAGAGTTTGTTGGTTGCCGCCGTCAGGCGCTCGTGGAAGCCCGGCGCCTGCACCAGCTGCAGCATCGCCAGGCCGGCGGCCATCGCCACCGGATTACCGCTCAGCGTGCCGGCCTGGTAGATCGGGCCGGCCGGGGCGATCTGCGACATCAGCTCGCGGCGGCCGCCATAGGCGCCTACCGGCATGCCGCCGCCGATGATTTTGCCGAAGGTGCTGAGGTCCGGGGTGATGCCGTAGTACGCCTGCGCGCCGCCGAGGGCAACACGGAAGCCGGTCATCACTTCGTCGAAGATCAGCAGCGCACCATGCTGCGTGCACAGCGCGCGCAGGTGCTGCAGGTAGCCCTCGCGCGGCGGGATGCAGTTGGCGTTGCCGACTACCGGCTCGATGATCAGGCCGGCGATGTCGGCGCCCTGCTGCTCGAACAGCGCGGTAGCCGCTTCGAAATCGTTGTAGGGCAGGGTGAGGGTGAGTTCGCTCAAGCCGGCCGGGACGCCCGGCGAGGTCGGCACGCCCAGGGTCAGCATGCCGCTGCCGGCCTTGACCAGGAAGGAGTCGCCGTGGCCGTGGTAGCAGCCCTCGAACTTGACGATCTTGTTGCGACCGGTGGCGCCGCGCGCCAGGCGGATCGCCGACAGCGTCGCCTCGGTACCGGAGTTGACCATGCGCACCATCTCGCAGGACGGCACCAACTGGGTGATGGTCTCTGCCATGGCGACTTCGGCCGCACACGGCGCGCCGAACGACAGTCCATTGCCGATCGCCTGCTGCACGGCCTCGCGCACGGCCAGGTGGTTGTGGCCGACGATCATCGGGCCCCAGGAGCCGACGTAATCGATGTAGGCGTTGCCATCCACGTCATGCAGGTAGGCGCCATCGGCGCGCTGCACGAAGAAGGGTTCGCCGCCGACCGACTTGAACGCACGCACCGGTGAATTGACGCCACCCGGCAGCAAGGTCTGCGCGCGGGTGAACAGGGCGTGGGATTGGGCGTGGTTCATTGTGAAACTCCTGGACAAGGCAGTGATTCAAAGCCCCTCTCCTTTCGGGAGAGGGGTTGGGGAGAGGGTAAGGCGCGCCTCGTACCGCCTGGCTTCGCCCTTACCCTCATCCGCCCCTTCGGGGCACCTTCTCCCGGAGGGAGAAGGAACCTGTCATTTGTGCTGGAAACAGCCCCGATAAGCCTCAAGCGCCGCCACCGGATCGGCCTCGCTGAACACGCCGCTGATCACCGCGATCAGGTCCGCGCCAGCGTCCACCACAGGCCGGCTATTGTCCGGGGTCAAACCACCAATCGCTACCCGTGGCACCCCAAGTGCGGCGCTTTGTCGCAGCAGCTCCGGGTTGGCACGGCGGGTGGTGACTTTGCTACGGGTCGGATAGAAGGCGCCAAACGCCACGTAGCTGGCGCCAGCTGCCACCGCGCGCTGGGCCAGTGCCAGCTCGTCATAGCAGGACGCGCCGATGATGGCCTGCGGGCCAAGCAGGGCACGGGCGGCGGCGATGTCGCCGTCGTCTTCACCCAGGTGCACGCCGGCGGCGCCGACCTGAAGTGCGAGGGCGGCATCGTCATTGATGATCAGCGGAACCCCGGCTTCGGCGCACAGTGCCTGCAGGGCAGTGGCCTGGGCCAGGCGGGTGGGCGCATCGACCGCCTTGTTGCGGTATTGCAGCCAGGTGGTGCCGGCCAGCAGCGGACGGACCCGCTGGAGCAGGCGCGCGCTGTCGGTTTCGTCGGGGGTGATCAGGTAGACGCCATGGGCGTCGGCAAGCTGTGTCATGTATGGCTACCGGTACGGCGTGGGGAATGTGACAATCAACGCCGCTTCTCTGTCCGGTGATTATCCCCGATGTCCGACGCTACGGCCTCCAACCTGCGCAACTGGATGTGTGTCGTCTGTGGCTTCATCTACAGCGAGGCCGATGGCTTGCCGGAAGAAGGCATCGCCCCGGGCACACGCTGGGAAGACGTGCCCGACACCTGGACCTGCCCGGACTGCGGCGTGACCAAGGATGACTTCGAGATGGTCGAGCTGGATTGAGCCGCAGCGCGTTGCTTGTACGATTTGTGGGAGCGGCGTAAGCCGCGAAGCCACTACCGCATCCGAAGCCGGTTGTAGGAGCGGCGTCAGCCGCGAAGCCATTGCGGTATCCGAAGTCGGCCAAGCACATTCACCTACCGAAGGATCGTCTTGGTTTCGTGCGCAAAGTCGCTCCTGCAGAAGTGCCGCGTTGATCAATGGCTGCGGATGCGTGCACTGGCTTCGCGGCAGACGCCGCTCCCACAAAAGCCTGGCAAGGCAGGTGCTATGCCGGGCTCAATGCAGCCTCGGTTTTTCGCCACCCAGTTCCACCAGACGCTCGCGGATGCCGATGGCATCGGCGGCTTCCGGCGCCATCTTCAGGTAGCGCGCCAGATCGGCGCGGGCACCGGCCAGATGCTCCAGCTGCATGTAGGCCAAGCCGCGATCGCGTACGGCATCGGCCTGCTCGGGGGCCAGCTTGAGGATGCGGTCGGCGCTGCGTGCGGCGCGGTCCCATTCGCCGCGTTCGGCATAGACACCGTGCAGGTTGCGCAGCATGCGCATCAGGATGGCGCGGTGTGGGGCCGGATCCAGGATCTGCGCCAGCACGTTGTCGTCGGGGGTTTCGCCGCCCAGGTTGCTGCGCGCGCGCTCGCGGAGCTCGTCCACGCCCAGTGGTCGCCCACCATTGAACGGGTCCATGATCAGCACCCCGTCTTCCACCGGTAGCCGCACCAGGAAATGGCCGGGGAAGGAAATGCCCTCCAGCGGCAGGCCAAGCCGGCGCGAGACTTCGATCTGTACCAGGGCCAGCGAAATCGGGTTGCCCAAGCGGCGCTCGAACACCTCGTTGAGGTAGCTGTTGCGCGGGTCGTAGTACTCGTCGTTGTCGCCGCTGTAGCCCACTTCGTTGAAGAGGTGGTTGTTGATGGCGGCAACCTTGAGCGGCCATTCGCCGATGGCGTCCACTTCCACCCGCAGGTGATCGGCGTGGGCCTGCAGCACGCGGTCATAGGCGGCCGGGTCCAGCTGTGGGTATTCGTCGCGGGCGATCAGCAGGGCAGTCGACAGCAGCGGCAGTGCCTCATCGGGCAAGCCGGCCAGTTCTTCCCACTGCGGCAGGGTAATGCGTGTTTCAGACATGCCCCCAAGACTGGCGGCAAAGCGGCGCCGGTTCAAGGGCGCCGCTGTTCAATTTGTGTGTATCAGTCAGTTGCCGGTGGCGATGCCTGGGCCGAAGGTCAGCTCGGCACCGTCTTCCAGCTTGAGCTTGGCGGCCTGGCCGGCGTTGAGCTCAAGCACGTACAGGGCCGGGTTGAAGCTGGGGTAGGGCGGGCACATGTCGCCGGCCGAGCACGGCGGCACATCACGCTGCTGGCCGACCAGGCGGCGCTGGCTGTCGAAGTAGAGGATGTCCAGCGGGATTTTGGTGTTCTTCATCCAGTAGGCCTGCGGTTCCTCACGGTCATGGACGAACAGCATGCCGTGGTCGGCATCCATCTGGTCGCGGAACATCAGGCCGCGGGCGCGGGTTTCGTCGTTCTGCGCCAGTTCCACGTTGTAGCGGGTACCGGCCAGTTCCACCCAATGCTTGCTGTCGGCGCTGGCGCAGCCGGCCAAGGCGAGCAGGGACAGGGCAAGGAGGGTACGCAGGAATGATTTGGGCATGGGTTGGGACCGGCTGGGAAAGAGAACCATCGGATCGGCTGGGGAAGTCAAAAGCTTCCCCTCATCCGCCCGTTGGGCACCTTCTCCCGTGAACGGGAGAAGGGAAGAGCAACAAGCCAACGCTGGAGCAACAGCCAAAGCCAAAGCAACAGCCAAAGCAACAGCCAAAGCAACAGCAACAGCAACAGCAACAGCAACAGCTTTGCTGGCTTGGCTTACAGCACCTGCGGCGGCTCGCCGCCGATGATGACTACGTCAGCCGGGCGGCGGGCGAACAAACCTACGGTAACGACGCCGGGAATCTGGTTGAGCTGCTGTTCCAGCTTCACCGGGTCGGTGATCGCCAGGTTATGCACGTCCAGAATCAGATTCCCGTTGTCGGTGACCACGCCGTCGCGCCATACCGGCTGGCCGCCAGTCAGGGCCAAGATCTCGCGGGCGACCAGGCTGCGCGCCATCGGGATCACTTCCACCGGCAGCGGAAACTTGCCCAGTACCTTGACCTGCTTGCTCGGGTCGACGATGCAGACGAACTGCTTGCTGGCCTCGGCGATGATCTTCTCGCGGGTCAGTGCGGCGCCGCCGCCCTTGATCAGGTTCTTGTTGCCGTCGCACTCGTCGGCGCCGTCCACGTACAGCGACAGGCCGCCGGTATGGTTCAGGTCCAGTACCTCGATGCCGTGGCCCTTGAGCAGGGCGGTGCTCTGGTCGGAGCTGGAGACCGCGCCTTCGATCTGGTCCTTGATGCGGGCCAGGGCTTCGATGAAGTAGGCGACGGTGGAGCCGGTGCCGACACCGACAATCATTCCCTTCTGGACGTATTCGATGGCTTTTTCGGCGGCCAGGCGCTTGGCTTCGGACATGGTGGGCTCGATCAGTTGGAAAACGGGTTTTTGTAGGAGCGGCGTGAGCCGCGAAGCCGGGAATCTGAAACGGTATCGGCTTCGCGGGGTGAGCAGCGCACCCAAATCGGGTTTTTTTTTTGTTGTTTTTAGCAGCCATCGCACCAATAC
>NZ_JBXFWF010000091.1:0-13902 GCF_056854515.1 Stenotrophomonas sp. STEN063 | reverse complement strand
GCGCCGAGTGCCCACCGGGGCAGAACGAACACAATGCGGTGTTCTTCTATGCCTGCGTGCAGCCCCGCGCCACGGTCTACTTTGATGCGGGGGCGCCGGTTGCAACCGGCGCACGCCAGATACGCTGCCACACCAGCGCCAAGCGCTGCTTCAGCACATCACGATTGCCGGCCTGCCGATAGGCCGGCATCACCTGCCGTGGCGGCATCGCCTGCCACTGGCCATCGCGCTCGCTGGCAACGGCGAAGTTGAAGTTGTAATCCGGCTCCAGCCCCATGCGCAGATCGCTGAGCACCAGCTCGCCATCGACCACCTGGGCACGCATGAAACCGTGGTTGAACCAGTCCAGTCGCTGCACCGCAGGCACATCAGCGGCCTGCCGCAGCGCCTGCACATTCGAGGGGTAGCCCTGGAACTGCATCGGCCCGTGATCGGCCCATAGCGAACGATCACCGACCACATAGCCTTGCGGCGTCATCGCCACTACCCGCCACAGCAATGTGTTGAACGGCATCGGCACCGAGAAGCGCGGCGCATCGGCCAGGCCCATATGCGCCAGGGACTGCGCGGCCAGCCGATCCACCTGCGCCTTGGCGATCAACGACCAGCCCAGATAACCGCTGCTCAACACCAGGCCCGCCACCAGCGCGCGTTGCGCCAACGGCCGGGCACGCGCGAACCAGGCAATACCGCAGGCGATCAACAACCAGATCGTATACAGCGGATCGATGATGAAGACGCTGGACCACATCGCCGGTGGCGGCGTCAGTGGCCACCACAGCTGCGTGCCGTAAACAGTGAAGGCATCCAACAGCGGATGCGTCACCAGCGCCAGCACCATCGCCCACCACCAGCGCACCGGCGCCTGGGCAACGCGGCCATGGCCGAAGCGTTTGTACAACCACCAGATCAAGGTGCCCAGCAAGGGCAGCACGAACAGCGAATGGCTGAAGCTGCGGTGCACCGTCATCAGGCTCACCGGGTTGTCGGTGAAGGCCATGATCGCCAAACCGTCCAGATCCGGTAGCGTTGCCAGCGCAGCACCGGCAAGCAAGGCGGCGCGGCGATGCGCGGCGGGGGTAATGGCGGCAGCGATGGCGCCACCGAGAACGATCTGACTGAGGGAATCCATGCACCGATGCTAGCAGCCAATGCTGCGATCAGTGCTGCCGCCGGCCATGCAGCCGCCACAGCACCAGCACGCCGTACAGCAGCGCCAGCAACAACAGGTTGAGCAGCTCGCCTCCGATCTCTGGCAGGCGCGCCCCCAACTGCTGGGTGCGGACGATGGCATTGATGCCGGCGGTGGTCGGCAACAGCTTGGCCAACGCCACCAGGGCCGGCGGTGAGGCGATGGCCGGCCACGACAGGTTGGACAGGAAGAACAACGGGATCGACACCGCGGTGACGTACTGGAACGCACGCTCGCGGGTATCGAAGAAGCTGGCGATGAACATCCCGAGTGGCACCGTCGCCAGCGCGAACAGCAGCACCGCCAACAACATCCCCGGGATATTGCCGCCGCGCGGATAATCCTGCGCCCAGGCAGTGAAGCCGACGTAGTACAGCAGCCCGCACACCGCCACCACGACGAAGGCCAGCGCCATGCCGGACAAGGTCGGCAGGTCGAACTGCAGGCGCCGGCCCAGCTGCGCGCGGCGACTGCCCAGCAGTACGCCGATGCCGAGCAGCAGGGTCTGGTGCACGATCAATTCCGATACGCCGGGCACCACGCTGCTGCCATAGCCTTCGCGGGTGTTGTACAGCGGCCGCTGCACCAGTTGCAGCGGCGCTGCCTGCGGCGCGCCCATGAACGCCGCCTGGCGCACTGCCTGCTGGCGACCAAAGCCGGTGATGCCCTCGGCCAGCCCGTTGAGGATGGTGCTGGCCCGGCTCAGGTAGGCACCGTTGCCCAGCAACACCAGTTGACCGCTGCCGCCACGCAGGATGTCGCGCTCCAGCCGCTGCGGGATCAGCACGATGCCATCCACCTCGCCGCGCAGCAGTTGCTGTTTGGCCTGGGCCAGATCCGGCGGCTGGCTGACCACCCGCACCGCCAGCAGTGCATCCACGTGCCGGATCAGCTCGCGGCTGCTTGCGCTGTGGTCCGCATCCACCACCGCGATCGGCAGGTCACTGGCGACCTGGTGGCGATACGCCGCCGGGTAGAAGAACGAGTACAGCAGCACCGCCCCTATCATCACCGCGCGCGCGGCCGGGTCGGCGAACATCGCCTGCAAGGCGCTCCGGAAGCCCGCTCCGAAGCCGCTCATGCGCGCACCTGCTGTCGTGCCGTGCGCAGCAGCAGGCAGGCCGCCAAGCCGCCGGCCACCACGCTCATCAACAGCAGTACCGCCAGCGGCCGCAGCGATACTTGCCAAGGCGCGCCCATGAACAACTGCTGCATCTGCACCTGCACATAGGCGGTGAGCGGCAGCAGCATGTTCCAGACGCGGGTGAACAACGGCGCCTCGATCACCGGGAAGGTGGCACCGGAAAATGCCAGCGCGGTACCAATCGTCAGACCCACCGCCGACAGTCCGGTGCAGGTGTCGCGGGTCACGGCGATGAACAGCAGCGCGAAACTGCAGCAGGCCAGGTAGAACAGCGGCTGCGCCAGCAGCATCAGCCACAGACTGCCGGCCATACCGTCACCGCGCACATAGGCCAGGTATGTCACGCCCAGCGCGCCATACAGCGAGAACAGCGCGACATACGGAAACAGCTTGCCGGCCATCGCCGCCCACGGCCGTTGCTGCAACCAGCCGCCGAGCAGGCCATCGCGCTGCTCGCGCCCAAACGCGGCACCGGCCGCGAGCGCGGCCAGCAGGGACAGCATGGCCGGGAAGATCAGCGGCAGCAGGAACAACTCATAGCTGCGCGCCGGGTTGTACAGCACCGTCGCCTGCACCGTCACCGGCGGCCCACGCAGTTTTGCCGGGCCAACCTGCAGCGCGATCTGCTGCTTGAGCATGCGCGCGTTGTAGGCGCTCACCGCGTCGCCGATATCGCGCCCGGCCGATTGCCCGGTCGCCATGTAGGTGGCGTTGTAGAAGGCGTAGACCGGTACGGTTTCGCCACGCAGCGCGCGCCGGCTCAGGTCGCGTGGCACCAGCACGATGGCAAAGACTTCCAGCGCCCGCAGCTGCGCCTGCGCCTGCTGCAGCGACGCCGGCTGGCTTGCCACCCGCACGCCGGGGCTGTCATCGATGGCGCGTGCCAGGCCGCGACTGGTCGGGCTGTGGTCCAGGTCAACCAGGGCGATCGGCACCTGCCGCAGCACCGAGCCGGAGAACAGCCACATCATCAGCGCCATCAGCAGCAATGGCAGCACCGTCACCAACGCCAGCTCCCAGCGGTCACTGCGCCAGTGCTGCAACTCGCGCCGCAGCGAGGCGGCGAAGGTACCGGCAGATGTCAGTCCTGCGGCCATGCAAACAGCACGCTCATGCCCGGCCGGAATCCTTCGATTGCCTGCTGTGGCCGCGCCCGCACCTCAAAGCTGCGCACGTCATAGCCGGACGACTGCCGCGTGCTGCGCCAGGTGGCGTAGTCACCGGCCGGGTTGATGAAGTAGACCTCGAATGCCGCACTGCGGCCCTGCAACGCCGGAATCGTGCCCTGCAGGCGGGCGCCGGGCTTGAGTCCGTTCATCTGGTCCTCGCGCAGGTTCAGCGCCACCCACATATGGTCGATGTCGACCAGGGTGAAAACCGGATAGCCGGCCGGCACCAGTTCGCCGATATCGGCCATGCGCTTGCCAACCTCGCCGGCCAGCGGCGCGCGGCCCTGGGTTTCCTGCCGGGCCGCATCGACCTCGGCCTTGGCACCCTCCGCTTGCCGCACCTGTGCCAATGCCGCGTCCTTGTCCTGCACCCGCGCACCGGCAAGCGCAAGGTCGTACTGCGCGCGGGCCGCGCGGGTCAGCTCGTTGGCACTGCGCGCCTGCGCCTGCGCCTCGTCGCGCTTCTGCCGGCTCACCACGCCTTCGGCATATAGATTGTCGAGCCGGCGGAAGGTGCTGGTCGCCAACTCCGCGCCGGCCTGCGCGCGCTTCCAGTTGGCTTCGGCGGCGCGGATATCCTCGCTGCGTGCACCCTCCTCGGCCTTGGATGCCATCGCCGTGGCAGCAGCGACAACCGCGTCGGCCTGGCGCTCCTTGGCGGCGACTTCAGGGCTGTCGAGATCGAACAGCACCTGCCCGGCGGTGACCCGGTCGCCTTCACGCACATGCAACTGCTGCAGGCGCGCGGTGACCTTGGCGGCGACGTTGACGTTGTCGGCATCGGCCATGCCCTGCACCTGGTCCGGTGGGCTACGCAGGCCCAGCCACAGGCCGACCGCCACCAGCACCAGCAACACCACGCCGGCAATCAGAAACACGCGGCGTTGCCGCGGATTGGTCTCCACCTGCAGCGAATCGCTCATTCCAGCACCTTGTCCGCGCGTTGGCGGTAGTCGTCAAAACGTTGCAGCTGCCCGCTCACTTCCAGCAGCTGCGCCAGCGCCACGTCGAATTGATAGGCAGCCTGTGCACGCTCCACCTGCGCCCCGCCCAAGCCGAGCCGCGCGTCGATCACATCCAGCGAGGTGGACTGGCCTTCGCGGAACGACAGCTCCTGCAGGCGCAGGTTTTCCTGCGCCTGGGCGATGCTGCTGTCGAGCAGCTGGAACTGCGCGCGGGCGGTCTCCAGCTCGTTCCAGGCCTTGCCGACGCCGAGCTGCAACTGGTTCTCCACTTCGTTCAGCCCCGATTGCGCCTGCTCCAGCTGCGCACGCGCCGCGCTGACCTGCAGTGGCCGCGCCGTCGGTGACAGGAAGGTATAGCGCAGGCCGATGCCGAATGCCCAGTCGGCGTCGGTCAACAACGCATCGCGACGGCGCAGGTCGTACTGGCCGAACAGATAGATCTGCGGCTTGAGCTTGGCCTGCTGCGCACGCACGCCCTGCTCGGCCTGCGCGGTGAGCGCGCGCAAGCGGCCAACCTGTGGATGCCGCTGCTGGGCACTGCGCTCGAACTCCTCGCGCGCACCGACCGGACCATTGATCACGAACAGCGGCGACGTCGTCGCAACCGTGCCACCGCTGCGCAGCAAGGTCGCCAGCGCCTGCTGCAGGGTGGACAGATCGTTGACGGCCTTCTGGTATTCGCGCTCGGCCTTGTCGCGGGCGACGTTGGCCTGCAGCCGTTGCGCCTTGGTGGCAAAACCCTCGCGTTCGAGCTTCTGCGCATCTTCGAGGTGCCGCTGCAGACCGTCACGCACGTCACGGCGCACTTGCACCGCCTGCTCGGCCAACTGCTGGCCGAAGTAAGCCTGCACCAGCTGCAGCGACAAGGACTGCCGCTGCAATTCGCGATCGGCCTGGGCCAGTTCGCTGGCGGCCTGTGCAGCCCCCTGCGCAGCTGGGATCAGGCCACCGCTGTACAACGGCACGCTGGCAGTAACAATGGGACGTGTACGCCAGTCGCGCTCGCCGAACTCCAGCGGTGACTCGATGCCGAAGGCCTCGGCCACCGGTGCCAACGAACCCAGCGGCAGGTTCAAGGTCTTCTGGAACTGCATGCGGCGCACGTCGGCGGTGACTTCCGGCAGCCGCAGGTAGCGGCTGGCATCCTGCAGGTCCAGCTTGTTGCGCACCCCGGCATCGGCGGCGGCCAGCGCATCAGACACCTGCTCCAGGCGCTGCCGCGCCTGCTCATAGCTCAACGCCGGCACCGTCTCCGCGGCTGCTGCCGGCGGCGCCAGCAACATCCACAGCACACACAACCCTATCGCGACCGATGCTGGTTGCTTGCCTGCCACCCCGATACTCCCTGCTCGTTGGCTGGACCCAGCATAGCCGCCCAACGGGTGAGGAAGAAGTCAGCCGGGCGATCAGGCCGCCTGCGCCTGCCGCAGGCTTCCCGGCAAACAGACCAGGCTGCGGCCGGAATGATCGAGCAGGCGCAGGCTGCCATCGGGGTCTTCGGCCAGCGCGGTCAGGCTTTCCACCCAGTCGCCGTCGTTGGCATAGATCAGGCCATCGCGCTCGACCAGCGCCGCGCGGTGGATGTGGCCGCAGATGATGCCGTCCAGCCCGCGCCGGCGTACATCGGCCAGCCCGGCTTGGACGAAGCGCTCGATATAGCGCTCGGCTGCACCACTCTGTCGCTTGAGGAATTCCGACAACGACCAGTAGCGCAGACCAAGCCGACGACGCGCGGCATTGAACAGGCGGTTGCCGGTGAGGATGCGGTAGTACAGCCAGTCACCAAAGCGCTCCTGCAGCCCACCGAAATGGGTGGCGCCGTCGTAGTCATCACCATGCACGACCAACAGGCGCCGGCCATCGGCGGTGGTGTGGATGGCGCGGCGCCGCACCTGCATGGCCGGCAGCATCAAACCGCAGGTGCGCCGCAGTGGCGCATCGTGGTTGCCGGGGATGTAGATGATCTCGGTGCCGGCGCGACGCAGTGCATGCAACGCTTCGATCACCTCGTTGTGTGCCTGCTGCCAGATTGCGCGCTTATGCGAAAGCCACCATAGATCGACGATGTCGCCGACCAGATACAGACGTTCGCAACGCAGGCTGGTGAGGAAGCGCGCCAGCTCCGCCGCATGACAATGGCGCGCGCCCAGATGCGTGTCGGAGATGAACACTGCGCGCCGGTGCGGCGGCAGCACCGGCACCGCACTCATGCCGTTGCTCCGGCATCACGCAGATAGCGTTTGCGTTTGTGCGGGCGGATGGCCTGCAGGTCCACCTCGATCAGGCCGTCGATGGAATCGCTGAAATCCGGGTCCACGCCGAACGCGAGGAAACGTGCGCCACCGGGTTCGCACAGATCGGTGTACTGCCGGTACAAGGTCGGCACGCTGGTGCCCAGCGTCGCCAGGTTGGCCTTGAGCACATCGAACGCGGCCTGCGTATCCAGCTCACCGAAACTCGGTGGCGCGGCGAAGTACTGGAAGGGCCGGTTCGACTCGGCCAGGCTGCGGGCGGCGCCGTAGTACTGCTGGTAATAGGCCACCAGTTGCTCGCGCGCCTCGCGCGGCAGCGCGGCACTGATCGACACCGCGCCGAACAGATAGCGCACGCCCGGCTGGCTGGCGAGGTAGGCGCCGATGCCCTGCCACAGGTAGTCCAGGCTGCGGCTGCCCCAGTAGTCGGGCACCACGAAGCTGCGGCCCAGCTCCATGCCCTCGGCGATGCGCGGGATGGCATCGTCCGAGTAGCGGAACAGGCTGGCGGTATACAGGCCCTGCAGGCCACTGCGCGCCAAGGCCGGTGCGCCGCGCATGACCCTGTAGGCACCGGCGATGCGCTGGGCGGGCGCGTCCCAGACCACGATGTGCTGGTAGAGCGGGTCGAAGTCATCCAGGTCCCGGCTGCGGCCGGTGCCCTCGCCCACTTGGCGGAAGGTCAGCTCACGCAGCCGACCCAGCTCCAGCAGCAAGGGTGAGTTGGCGGCGCAGTGGGCCAGGCGGATCTGCTTGCCGTCGCTGGTCTGGCCGAGCAGCTCAGTCGTGTCGATGGCAGCGGCGACATCGGCCACAGCTACCGGCTCGGCCAGCGGCTGCGGGCCGTCCTCGCGCAACTCGGCGTTCTGCTGCTCCCTGCCCAGCGCGTACAGCGCGTCGCGCACCGCCTGCAGCTGCCGCGCCGGGTCCTGCTGCGCGTCCAGCCGCATCAGCTGGCCGATCTGCAGGCGCAGCGGGCGCTTACGGCGGGCAAACATCTCCCGCGCCAGCAAGGCGGTACCTGCAGGCTTGAACAGCGCCGAGGCGCCGTAGAACAGGGCCGAGTTACGCGCCTGCACCCGCACCGGCAGCACCGGCGTGTCGCAGGCGCGGGCGAAACGGACGAAACCGCGGTTCCAGCGGCCGTCGCGGATACCCTGCAGCGACAGCCGCGAGACCTCACCGGCCGGGAACACGATCACGCACTGCTCGGCCTGCAGTGCCTGTTCCACTGCCTGCAGGCTGGCCCGCTGGGCACGGCCACCGAGGATGCGAACGGGCAGCAGCAGCTCACGCAATGGTTCGAGCTCCAGCAGCATGTCGTTGGCGATGATCCGCACGTCGTTGCGGACCCGGCCCACCGCGTCCAGCAAGGCCAGCGCATCCAGCGCCCCGGACGGGTGGTTGGCGACGATCAGCAGGCGGCCGCTGGCCGGAATCCGCGCCAGCGCCGCCGCATCCACCGCATAGCCGGCGTCGAGGAAGCCCAGCGCGGCGCTGACGAAGGCGAAGCCCTGCAACCCGGCACTGCGCTGCAGGAAGGCGTCCATCTGGTCGAAACGTGACCAGCGCCCCACTGTGCGCAGCAGCGGCCGGGCCAGGTGCCGGCGCGGGCCGTGGAACCAATCGGGATAGCGTTGCTGCAGGCGCTGCGCGATCTGTTGCATGGCAAGGTCTCCCTGTCGGCCCATTGGCCGGGAGCCTGCGCCCGCTACAAGGCAAGCTGGTTGCGGTTTTGCGGCAATCCGGTGACCGTGCCTTAACCGGATGGCAACAGACACTTCGGCACTATTCCGTCAAGGTGCCGACCGTGTATGATGCGCGCCCATCTTTCCATCCGAATCAAGGGATATATAGCCCGATGTCCAGCTACCTGTTCACCTCCGAATCGGTCTCCGAAGGCCATCCGGACAAGATTGCCGACCAGATCTCCGATGCGGTGCTGGACGCGATCCTGGCCCAGGACAAGCGCGCCCGCGTGGCCTGCGAAACCCTGGTCAAGACCGGTGCGGCGATTGTCGCCGGCGAAGTGACCACCTCGGCGTGGGTCGATATCGAAGAACTGACCCGCAACGTCATCAACGAGATCGGCTACGACAACTCCAACGTCGGCTTCGACGGCCACACCTGCGCCATCATCAACATGCTGGGCAAGCAGTCGCCCGACATTGCTGCCGGCGTTGACGGCACCAACAAGAAGGCCAAGAAGCCGGAAGAGCAAGGCGCTGGTGACCAGGGCCTGATGTTCGGCTATGCCTGCAACGAAGCCCCGGAATTCATGCCGGCACCGATCTACTACTCGCACCGCCTGGTCGAGCAGCAGGCCAAGGTCCGCAAGAAGAAGAACTCGCCGTTGCCGTGGCTGCGCCCGGACGCCAAGAGCCAGGTGACCCTGCGTTACGGCCAGGACGGCAAGATCGAAGGTCTGGACGCGGTTGTGCTGTCGACCCAGCACGATCCGGGCGTGAAGCAGAAGGACCTGGTCGAGGCCGTGCGCGAGCACATCCTCAAGCCGGTGCTGCCGAAGGCATGGCTGGACAAGCTGCCGAAGAACAAGGTGCACATCAACCCGACCGGTATCTTCGTGATCGGCGGCCCGGTGGGCGATTGCGGCCTGACCGGTCGCAAGATCATCGTCGACACCTACGGCGGCATGGCCCGTCACGGTGGCGGTGCGTTCTCCGGCAAGGACCCGTCCAAGGTTGACCGTTCGGCTGCTTACGCTGCCCGTTACGTCGCCAAGAACGTGGTTGCCGCTGGCCTGGCCGACAAGTGCGAAGTGCAGGTCTCCTACGCCATCGGCGTGGCCGAGCCGACCTCGATCTCGGTCACCACCTTCGGCACCGGCAAGATCCCGGACGCACAGATCGAGAAGCTGATCCGCGCCCACTTCGACCTGCGTCCGTACGGCATCATCAAGATGCTGGACCTGATCCACCCGATGTACCAGCAGACCGCTGCCTACGGCCACTTCGGCCGCAAGCCGAAGGAATTCTCGTACGTCGACGGCGACGGCAAGACCCAGAACGCAACCGCGTTCTCCTGGGAAAACACCGACCGTGCCGAAGCCCTGCGCAAGGCTGCAAAGCTGAAGTAAGTTCAGCGGCAGGTAAAAGCACCACCCGGACGGGCCGCGCAAGCGGCCCGTCTGCTTTTTGTACAACCGCGCTTGCCAAGCACCGACGCGCCCGCACACCATTGCTCTGCATACACAGGGAGCGTTGGCATGTTTTCAGCATTTTTCGGCAATCTCTTCAAAGACAAGCCCGACCCGGACCGGTTTGCCCGCAAGTTCATCGACGCGGTGCGCAGCAATGGTTACCCGCATGAACTGGAGTACGAGGCGGATACTTTCCGCATCCGCCATGCCAACGGTTCCTACTTCAACCTGCACAACGCCTACCACGCCTATCTCGGCGCGCCGCGCGGGCAGCAACGCAAGGCCTTGCAGGCCTTCAGCAGCTTGCTTGGCGTCCACGAAAAAGATGACGCGATGAGCTGGGAGCAGACCCGGCCCTTGCTGCGCCCCTTGATCCGCAGCATCACGCAGTTGGAGGAGATCAACCTGCATCATGCCGAACAGGATGGTTGGGATGCCCCTCCAATGCAGCTCAAGTACCGCCGCCTGAGCGAGGAATGCGTCGAGCTGCTGGCGGTAGACCACCCCGACCATACCGCCACCCTCACCCGCGGCCCGGAAGAAGCCTGGGGTGTGGATTTCGACCAGGCCTTGAGCATCGCTCGCAGCAATCTGCGGGAAAGCCCTGATGAGCCCTTCGTCGAGGTCCTGCCCGGCGTCTATCAGGCCGCATGGGGCGATGCCTATGACAGCAGCCGCGCACTGCTGCCTGACCTGCTGCATCGGGTGCCGGTTGCCGGGCTGCCGGTGTTCATGCTGGCTACCCGTGACGTATTGCTGGTCACCGGCGAAGGCGACCTGCAGGGGCAGGCGCAGATGCTGGAGTTGGCCGCCAATGCGTTTGCCGATGGGCGTGTTATTTCCAGGGAAGTGCTGCGCTACGACGACGGCCAGTTGCATGCACACGTGCTGGCGGATGCGGGCCTGCGTGAGCGACAGCGGCAACTGCGGCTGGAACTCGACGCCGAGGCCTACGCGTTGCAGAAACAGTTGTTGGAGCGCGTGCACCAGAAGCATGAGGAAGATGTGTTTGTTGCCAGCTTCATGGTCCACAGCGACGACCGGGTTTCGCTGTGCGCCTGGACCGATGGGGTTGCCAGCTCACTTCCACGCACCGATCGCCTGGTGCTGGTAATGCCAGTGGAGGATGGGGAAGCCGAGACCCTGATGGTTGATTGGGAGCAGGCGCAACCCGTCCTTGGCCACTTGCTGCGTGAAGACATCCGGCACATCCACCCGCCGCGTTTTCTCACGCTTGGGTTTCCCAATGCAGAGACACGCGCGCGACTGCAGGCGATCTGAGCTGGTTTCCCGCGCTGATAGCGTTTGAGCAAAGAAGGCTGCCTGCGAGGGCAGCTTCTTTTTTGGCTTTGGCTGTTGCTTTTGCTTTTGCTTTAGCCCTTCTCCCGCCTGCGGGAGAAGGGTTGGGATGAGGGCAGCTTTGGCTTTGGCTTTGGCGTTGGCTCTTGATCCAGCAAAAACAAAAGCTAAAACCCCAAAAGCACCCTCATCCGCCCTCCGGGCACCTTCTCCCGCACGCGGGAGAAGGGACAGCAAACAGCAACTGCCAAAGCGACCGCCAAAGCTAAAGCCAGAGCTAGAGCTAGAGCCAACAGCCAAAGCCAAAAGCCAAAGCCAAAGCCAAAAGCCAAAGCAGAAGCAGAAGCCGGGCCCAGGGCCGCTCTCAAAGCCCTCCGACAGCCCCACCTCAGCAGCCCCGCGCCCTCCTCCCTGTTCCCCATTACGACCAATGCACTACCATCGGCCCATGGGAAAGGAAGACCGTAGACCAATTGCCGCCCGTTCCACCGGCTGGGCTCGCGCCCTCAGCGCCGCGTTGGCACGCTCCTCAATCACGCCGAACCAGATTTCGGTACTCAGCATCTTCTTTGCTGCAGGTGGCGCTGCTGCACTGTTGTATTGCCCCGGAATACCCGGGCTGATCGCCTGCGCCGTCGGCGTCCAACTGCGCCTGATCTGCAACCTGCTTGATGGCATGGTGGCAATGGAAGGTGGCAAACAGACACCTACCGGCGCGCTCTACAACGAATACCCGGACCGCATCGCCGACTCGCTGCTGATCATCGCGCTCGGCTATGCTGCCGGCATGCCCTGGCAGGGCTGGCTTGGCGCATTGCTGGCCGCGCTCACCGCCTATGTACGCCTGTCCGGCGCCAGTCTTGGCCTGGCCCAGGACTTCCGCGGGCCGATGGCCAAGCAACACCGCATGTTCGTGCTCACTGCAGCCTGCGTGCTGGCCATCATCGAGCAGCTGAGCACACACACGCATTACGTATTGCCTGCCGCCGCCATCATCATCGCCGCCGGCTCGCTGTTGACCTGCATCACCCGCACCCGCGCCATCGCCACGCAACTCAAGGCAGGCAGCTGATGCTCTCCAGCCTGCTTGTCGCCGCGGTCAAGATCTTCATTGGCGCCTACCCGCGTTGGGTCGGTAGCCGCCCCAACGACACCCAACGCATCTACTTCGCCAACCACGCCAGTCATCTGGATACGGTGGCGTTGTGGTCGGCGCTGCCGCCAGGGCTGCGCGAGCACACCCGACCGGTCGCCGCGCGCGATTACTGGAGCAAGGGCGTGCGCAAGCTCATCGCCGACAAGGGCTTCAACGCGGTGCTGATCGAACGTGACCGCAGCAAGTGCGAAGGCGATCCGCTGCAGCCTTTGTATGACGCGCTGGATGCAGGTGATTCGTTGATCCTGTTCCCGGAAGGCACCCGCAACCACGAGCCGTTGCCGCAGCCGTTCAAGGCCGGCCTGTTCCATCTGGCCCAGCAGTACCCGCATGTGGAGCTCGTACCGGTGTACCTGGACAACGCGCGTCGCGCGCTGCCCAAGGGCAGCATGGTGCCGGTGCCGCTGGTATGTACGGCACGCTTCGGCGCACCGCTCACCCGCATCCCCGGCGAAGACAAGGCGCAGTTCCTGGAACGCGCGCGCAACGCGGTGGTGGAGCTGGCATGAACAACGTTTTTCAACAATTGCCGCTGGGCAGTTTCCTGCAGCAGGCTATCGACCGCGCGCCGCCAAGCTTCTGGTGGATGATCGGCGGCGTATTCGGCGTGCTGATACTCGCCAGCTCGATCGGCTTCATCCTCGGCCGGATCAAGCCGGGCTCGGTGGTCGACAACCTCAACGCCCGCATCCGTGCGTGGTGGGTGATGGCCGCCGTGCTGTTGTTCTGCTTCGTGTTGGGCAAGATTGCTACGCTGGTGTTCTTCGGCCTGCTGTCGTTCTTTGCGCTGCGTGAATTCATCTCACTGACGCCAACACGCCGTGGCGACCATCTCGCTCTGTGCCTGTGTTTCTACATCGCCATTCCGCTGCAGTACTGGCTGATCGGCATCGACTGGTACGGCCTGTTCGTCATGTGCATCCCGGTGTACGGCTTCCTCGCCTTGCCGGCGGTATCGGCACTGTCTGGTGACACCGAGAACTTCCTGGAGCGCAACACCAAGATCCAGTGGGGCGTGATGCTCACCGTGTTCTGCCTCAGCCATGCACCGGCACTGATGCTGCTGCGCATTCCAGGCTACGAAGGGCAGAACCTGATGCTGCTGTTCTACCTGCTGCTGGTGGTGCAGCTCAGCGACGTGCTGCAGTACGTGTTCGGCAAACTGTTCGGCAAACACCTGCTCGCTCCCTTGGTCAGCCCGTCGAAGACAGTTGAAGGCCTGGTCGGTGGCGGTTTGGCGGCGACCGGCGTGGGCGCGGCGTTGTGGTGGATCACCCCGTTCTCACCACTGCAGTCGGCGGCACTGTCGCTGCTGATCGTGATCTGCGGCTTCCTTGGCGGACTGGCGCTGTCGGCGGTGAAGCGCAGCCTCGGCGCCAAGGACTGGGGCGAGATGATCGAAGGCCATGGCGGCATCCTGGACCGGCTGGATTCGGTGGTGTTCTCCGCGCCGGTGTTCTTCCACGTGGTGCGCTACAACTTCCAGTGAGGCCCTGTAGTGGGGGGGGGGCCGGGGGGGGGGCGCGGGGGGGGGAGGGGGCGCGGAGGCGCGGGGCGACGGGGCC